>JBASAE010000591.1:0-3770 GCA_049654285.1 Microbacterium sp. | reverse complement strand
CTCCAAGAAGGAGGCCCGCACCCGCGCGATGGAGGCGCTCGAGCTCGTACAGCTCGACCACCTCGCCGAGCGGCCCGCCACGGCGCTGTCGGGCGGCCAGCAGCAGCGTCTCGCCCTGGCCCGTGCGCTCGCGCACCGTCCTCGGCTGCTGCTGCTCGACGAGCCGCTCAGCAACCTCGACGCCAAGCTGCGCGACACGATGCGCAACGAGCTGCGCAGCCTGCAGCAGAGCCTCGGCATCAGCGCGCTGTACGTCACGCACGATCAGTCCGAGGCGCTTTCCATGTCGGATCGCGTCGCGGTGATGAACGGCGGGCGCATCGTCCAGGAGGCGGCGCCGCGCGAGCTGTACGACCGCCCCGCCGACCGGTTCGTCGCCGACTTCGTGGGACGGGTGAACATGATCCCCGCCACGGTGCTCGAACGGGACGGAGCCGGCGATGCCGTCGTCCAGGCGCTCGGCACCCGGCTGCGCACGCCGGTGCCCGAGCGCGTCACCGGCGGGAGCGAGGTCACCGTGACCTTCCGCCCGGAGAGCCTGCGCTGGCACGAGACCGAGCCCGAACGTCCCAACGTGGTGCCCGGCCGCATCGTGCGCGTCGAGTTCCTGGGCGAGATCGTCGAATACGAGGCCGAGATCGTCGCCGCGGGCGAGAAGGTCGGCACCCTGGTCGGTCGCGGCGCGCCGATGGCGAGCCCGCCCGAGGGCGGCGACGTGTTCATCGAGCTGAATCCGCGCGCATGCCGCGTGCTGGCCGAATGACCTGATCGATCCCCACACCCACACCCGACAATCACCACCCCTGTCAGAGAGGACGTCTCGACAATGAAGAAGAAGCTGGGACTCATCGCCGTCGCGGCCGCCGCCGCGCTGGCACTGAGCGGCTGCGGACCGCAGGCCGGAGAGGCCGCCCCCGAGGCGGAGAAGCCCGCCGACGGCGGAGCATCCGCCGCGGTCTGTGACGCCGTGCAGGTCGGCGCGATCACACGCTGCGAGAACTTCTACGAGGACTACTGGCCCGAGATCGACCGGCAGCTCGACGCGCTCTACGAGAAGGCCAAGACCACCGACGGCGGCAAGCTCGTCATCTGGGACTGGTACGAGCTCTCGCCGGACGTCATCGCGCAGTTCAACAAGCGTTTCCCCGACATCACCATCGAGACCCAGGGCCTGACGTACAACATGTCCTCGGCGATCATCTCGGCCAAGGCGACCGGATCCCGCAACACCGACGTGCTGTCCGGCTCGATCACCTCGATGTCGGCGATGTACGACGAGGGCTTCTGGGAGAAGGTCGACTGGACCACGTTCGGCGTGCCGAAGGAGTTCTTCACGCTCGGCGCCCCCGAGCTCATGCCCGACAGCATCAACGGCTCGCTGCTGCAGTACAACACCGGCAAGGTGGACGCCGTGCCGGAGAGCCTCGACGGGCTGCTCGACCCGAAGTACAAGGGCAAGGTCTCGGCATCCGGCTGGAACGCGATCGTGTTCGCCGGCTACGGCATGGCCGAGGGCCAGGACAAGATGGAGAAGCTCATCAAGGACCTGCTCGCCTCGGGCAACCTGCAGCTGCTCGAGGACCAGGGCGCCCCGTTGTCGAGCGGCGACGTGCCGATCGCACTGAACCAGACGCTGTTCAACCCGAACCCGGCCCTCAAGGTGGCTCCCTTCGAGCACTCCGGCGTGTGGGCGCAGTTCTCCGGCGTCAACTCCGACGCGAAGAACAAGCCGGGCGCGATGCTGTGGACCCTGTGGAACGCGTTCGACCCCGACTGGATCACGCTGCGCATGACCGACGAGAACTTCTCCAGCACCCAGGTGCCGTTCGCCGGCCTTCCCGCCGCCACCTTCGAGCAGGCCACCGGCCTGATGAAGACCAACGCGGACGCGCTGCTCGCCGGTCTGGAGAACGGCGCGCAGACCGAGACGCAGAAGACCCGCGACGACTGGAACGCCATGATCGACGCGGCAGACAAGGCGCTGAACGGATAATCATGTTCCAGGCAGGACGGACCACGGGGCGCCGGCAGCGCCCCACGACGATGACGATCGCGATGATCGTCGCCGGCATGGCGATCTTCTTCCTTCTCGCGGTGCCGTTGATCGTCCAGGTGATCACGGCGTTCCGTGGCCCGTTCCTGCCCTTCGGGGTCTCATCGGCCCACTGGGGCATCGAGAACTTCGTCACCCTCTGGCAACTCCGGGAGGACTTCTGGGGCGTGCTCGGCGCCACGGGCGCCTTCGTGGGCGGCTCGACCGTGCTCGCCCTGCTGATGGCCTTCGGCCTGGCCTGGGTCACGGTGCGCACGGATGCCCCGATGCGCAGCCTGATCTCGGTGCTGGTGATCGTTCCGTACATCATCCCGCCGATCGTGAAGGCGCAGGCCTTCCTGCTGATGCTCTCGCCCGAGTCGGGCGTGCTGAACCAGCTGCTGCGCCTGCTGCCGGGCGCCTCCGAGGTGCCGATCGACCCCTACGCCTTCCCGACGATGATCTTCATCCAGGCGATGACGAACGTCACCTTCCCGTTCCTGATGATCGTGCCGATCCTCACCAACATGGACGGCTCGCTCGAGGAGTCGGCGCGGGTGTCCGGGGCGTCCTGGCCGAAGACCCTGCGCCGGGTGACCCTGCCGATGCTGTGGCCCGGCCTGCTCGGCGTCACCGTGCTGACCTTCATCCTGGGCCTGGGGAGCCTGGAGGTGCCGCTGCTGTTCGGCCAGCAGTCCGGCAAGGACATCTTCGCGCTGAAGCTGTGGAACCTCATCAGCTCGAGCTCGGGCCAGCTGCCCCAGTACGGGCTCGCCGCGGCCTGGGGACTCGTGTTCCTGGTCATCACGACCATCGCCTTCGTGATCTACCTGCGTGCCACCCGCAACGCGGAGCGTCGGGCGTCGGTGTCCGGCAAGGGCTTCCGTCCGTCCACCATGCAGATGGGCGGCTGGAAGATCCCGGTCATGACCCTGATCGGCGTGTACGTGCTGCTCACCGGCATCCTGCCGCTGCTCGCCCTGCTCTGGGCGGCGATCACGCCCTACCCGATCGCGTTCTCGTTCGACGCGATGCTGAACCAGACGCAGTGGGGCGCGTTCGGCGCGGTGCTCGGCGACGGCGAGTTCTGGGCGTCGCTGGGGCGCACGCTGATCATCGCGGGCGGCAGCGCGACGATCGCGGTCGTCACCGCGACCGTGCTCGCCTACGGCATCGCGCGCGCCAGGAAGACGGCATGGGTGAAGGCCGTCGACCTGTTCGCGTCCTCGTCGGTCGCGATCCCCGCCACGATCGCCGGTTTCGCGACCTTCCTCACCTTCATGGTGCTGAACCCGGTGATCCCGCTCGCCGGGACCCTGATCGCCCTCATCCTGGCGTACTCGTACCGCGTCTCGATCGCCTACCGCACCTCGTACAGCGCGACCCTGCAGATCAAGCCCGAGCTGGAGGAGGCCGCGCTGGTCAGCGGTGCGAGCCGATTCGAGTCCTTCCGCCGCGTGATCGCGCCGCTGCTGCTCCCTTCGGCGATGGCGGTGTGGATCCAGATGTTCATCCTGGGCACCAACGAGTTCACCCTCCCGGCGTTCCTCGCCACTCCGGCCACGCGTCCCCTCTCGATGTACATCTACGCGACGATCAACCCGCGCGCGGCGCAGCTGTACGCACCCGACAAGGGCGCGGCGATGGCGCTGCTGTTCACGCTGATGGTGTTCGCCTTCGGCTACGGACTGCAGTGGCTGCTCGCGCGGCGCGCGATCGGGCGGGCGAGGAAGCGCAC
>JBASAE010000590.1:0-9368 GCA_049654285.1 Microbacterium sp. | reverse complement strand
CGATCATGCCGTCGAGCTTCGGCCCGCTCTCCTCGGGCAGGCCGAACTCCGGGCCGTGCGCATGCATCTTGTCGTAGGTCACCAGGGTGGGCACGTAGAAGGCGTCGTGGGCGAGGAAGAGGCCGATGCTCTCGTCGTCGATGAAGTTCCCGTGCTCGATCGAGCGCACGCCGAGCGAGAGGGCGCGGTTCACCGCCTGCGCGGTGTAGGCGTGGGCCGCGACGTAGCGGTTCGCCATGCGCGCCTCGTCGACGATGGCGCTCACCTCGGCATCCGAGTACTGCAGCGAGTCCACGCGATCGGTCGGGGAGCCGACGCCGCCGGACACGGCGACCTTGATGTGATCCGCACCGAGCCGTAGCTCCTGCCGCGCGGCGCGACGCACCTCCGTGGTGCCGTCGACGATGTGAGAGACGGGGTAGGCGACCGTGCCCGTGCCGCTGCCGAGGAAGCCACGTTCCCGGAGGTCGCCGTGCCCGCCGGTCTGGGAGAGGATCCTGCCGCAGAAGAAGGTCCGGGGGCCGCGGATGTGCCCTTCCTCGACGGCGCGGACGATGCCGAAGTCGACCCCGCCGAGGTCGCGGACGGTGGTGAAACCGCGAAGGAGCATGGCCGACAGGTTCTCGGCCGTGAGGATGGCCACATAGCTCGCCGAGCTCAGCTCCTGGCTGCGCATGTCGAGCGAGCAGAACGCCGGATGCACGTGACTGTCGATGAGGCCGGGGATGACGGCTCCGCCCCGCGCGTCGAACGTCCGCACGTCGGGGTCGCGGGGGTCCCATCGGTGGTCGAAGCCGAGGATGCGCCCGTCACGGATCGCGATGTTGCGCTGGTCGCCGTATCGTCCTGCGGCGACGTCGAGGAGGCGGCCGTTCTCGATGACCAGGATCGGGGATGAGGCGGACACGTCATGAGCTCCTTGGCTGAGGGTGGGAGGCCGCGATGCGTCGCGACCCTGGTTCTCCCCGTGGAACGGGGCCGGAGCGCCCCGGGTCTGCGACCCGGCGGCTCCGGCCCCGTCAGCGGGATGTCACGGGGTGAACTTCAGGCCGCCGTAGTACTCCTTCACCCAGTCGCGCCACTCCGGCGACTCCATGTACTCGATGGCCAGGTTGAGCCACTCCGCGTCCTCGGGCTTCGAGTCCTTGGCGACCACCCAGACGAGCCCGCCGTAGTCGCCCGCGACCTGGGCGCTCTCGGAGGCGAGGGTGTTGATCGACGGGTCCTTCATCAGGTACACCGAGATCGACGTGGCGATCATGCCGTCCAGATCGGGGAACATCCCGGTCAGGCTCCGCGGGTTCGACGTCACGAACTCGAGGTTCTTCGGGTTCTTCGTGACGTTGAAGACGCCGGGCAGGTCGACCTTCTCGTCCAGCTCGATGTAGCCGTTGTCGGCCAGCAGCTTGAGGCTGCGCGACTGGTTGGCGGCGTCCTCGGAGAGGCCGATCTTGGCGCCGTCGGGCATCGCGTCGAAGGTCTCGTACTTGCTGGAGACGAAGATCGTCGCGTAGGTCATCAGCCACGGGCCGTAGCTCTTGAGGGCGACCCCGGTCTCCTTGACCTGCGAGTCCAGGTACTTCTGGTGCTGGAACCAGTTCGCGTCGAGGCTGCCGTCGGCCGTCGACCGGTTCATCGCGATGTTGTCGTTGAGCACCTCGATCTTCATCGTGTAGCCCTTGGTCGCGAGGTAGTCGGCGACCTGGCGCATCTCCGGCTCCTCTCGGGAGAGGATGCCGACCTTCACCTCCTTCTTCTGGGCCGGGGCGTCCGAGGAGGGGGACTCGGCCGCCGGGCTGCCGGAGCAGGCCACGAGGCCGATGGAGAGCGCGGCGGCCACGACGAGGCCGGTCAGCGTCCTGATCTTCATGCGGGACTCCTTCTGGGAAAGAACTGCTGTGGTGGGGAAAGAACTGCGGAGGGCGGGGTTATTTGACTTTCTTGTACAGCGCATTTCCGGCGAGTTGGACGATGACGACGATGATGATCATCACGACCACCGTCCCGTACATGATCGTGCTGTTGAAGTTCTGATATCCGTAGGTGAGCGCGACGCCGCCCAGGCCGCCGGCGCCGATCGTTCCGGCGATCGCCGTGAATCCGAGAATGACGATGACCGCGAGGGTCATCTGCGAAACGATCGCAGGAATCGCCTCGGTGATGATCACACGGAATGTGATCTGCATATTCGTCGCGCCGAAGGATTTCGCGGCCTCGATGAGGCTGGGGTTCACCTCTTTGAGAGCGGTCTCCAAAAGGCGGGCTATCCACGGCGTCGCACCGATGCCAATCGTGAATATCGCGGAGCCACGCCGATTGACGTTCCCAATAGCGCCCGGGCGACTGGGACGAGGGCAATGGCGAGAATCACATAGGGAATGGCATAGATGAGCCCGAGGAATGTGCTGATCGTCTCATAGAGAGCGCGGTTGGGGGACAGTCCCGACGGGCTGGTGCGGACGAGGATGATGGCGAAGGTCAGGCCGAGGGCGAAGCAGATGATGAAGCTTCCGAGCATCATGCCCAGCGTCTGCCACAACGCGGGAAGCATGATCCGCATGATGACATCGGGCAGGGGGATCTCATACATCAGAGCACGCTCCATTCGATCCCGCGTGCGGTGAGAGCCGCTCCGAGGGGCTTCGTCTCGCTCTCGTCGGCCTCGAGGATGAAGCTGCCGAGAATCTCGTCCGCATATCGGTCGAACCCGCCCCACTTGATCTCGAACGCCACTCCGGTGTCGATCGCCAGGCGGGACAGCGTGTCTCCCCGCTCGTCCTGGCCGTGCACCACGCGGATCAGCGCCTTCCCCGGTCGCGCCCGGGGGACGCGCGCGACGTCGTGGCTGAACTCCTCGAGCAGCTGGGGCTGCCGGAGGAAGAACTCCTGTGTGGTGCCCGCGGCGGTCAGGCTGCCCTTGTGCAGGAGGGCCATCTTGGTGCACACCAGCTTCATCACCGAGATCTCGTGCGTGACGACGACGACGGTGACGCCGAGCTCGCGGTTGATGCTCCGCAGCAGCTCGAGGACGTCCTCCGTGACGTTGGGGTCGAGCGCCGAGGTCGCCTCGTCGCTCAGCAGCAGCTTCGGCTGGGTGGCCAGAGCGCGCGCGATCGCGACCCTCTGCTTCTGCCCGCCGGAGAGCTGACGCGGAAGCTGGTCGACCTTGTCGCTCAGGCCGACGAGATCGAGGATCTCACGGATCCTGCCGTCGACCTGGGACTTCCGGATGTGCGCGCATTTCAGGGGGAGATAGACGTTCTCGTAGACGGTGCGCCGCTCCATCAACGAGAACTGCTGGAAGACCATGCCGATCTGGCGGCGATAGTCGATGAGGTCGTTCTTGTCGAGAGTGGTGATATCTGTTCCGTCGACGAAGATCTTTCCCTCGTCGATCTCCTCGAGGCGGTTGAGGCAACGGAGCAGAGTGGATTTCCCCGCGCCGCTCACCCCCACCAGCCCGCAGATCTCGCCCTGCGAGATGTCCAGGTCGATTCCATCGAGGACGACATTGTCGCCGAACGATTTCCTGACATTACTCAGTTTGATCATGCGAAGGCTTTCCTCATTGAATATGCGCTTCCCTGCATGCGGGACGAAGGTCTCCATCCGGAGCGGGTCGGAAGAGCTTTGAACGAAATCATGCATGGTGTGCGGGGGGCAGTCAAGCGGATCCCGCCGTTCGGACTCATGGGTTCATGATCGAGGTGATTCAGAAGCGTTATCTGTTTGATTTGCGTGCCGTGCGGCGTGTACCTGCTATAGCTATGGACCTCTTTCGCCAGCGCAAGTGGGATGTGCCGCCCGGCATGATCGGGGCGGGGATCGCCGAGAGCGACTTCGGCACCGCCCCTGCGATCACCCATGCGCTGCACGACGCCATCGACGCGAGCTTCCTCACGTACCTCCCCGAGGGGCTGGCCCGCGAGGCCGAGCTGGCCTGCAGTGAGTTCCTCGGTCATCGCTTCTCCTGGTCGGTCGAACGGGAGCGGGTGCACCTGGTGCCCGACGTGATGGCGGGGTTCGCGCTCGTCATCGAGCATTTCACACCGCCGGAGGCCAAGGTCATCGTGCCGACGCCCTGCTACATGCCGTTCCTGACCGAGTCGCGCAAACTCGGGCGCGAGGTCGTCCAGGTGCCGATGCTCCGCTCCGCCGAAGGCCGGTGGGAGCTGGATCTTCTTGGCCTTGAACAGGCATTCCGTGACGGGGGAGGGCTGTTGGTGCTCTGCAACCCGCACAACCCCCTCGGCCAGGTGATGACCCGCGCGGAGCAGCAGGGCGTCGCCGCGCTTGTGACGAAATATGACGGCCGGGTGTTCGAGGACGCGATCCACGCCCCGGTGGTGTACCCCGGGACGACCTATCTCCCCTATGCGACGCTCTCCGCGGACGCCGCGCGGCACACCATCACGGCGACGGCGACGTCGAAGGGATGGAACATCCCCGGACTCAAGGCCGCCCAGCTGATCCTCACCAGTGACGAGGACCAGGAGGCGTGGCACCGCCGGGATCCGGTGCCCTCGCTGCGAGGGAGCATCCTCGGGGCGGTCGCCGCGATCGCCGCCTATCGCGACGGCGTCGACTGGCTCGACGGCCTGATGGCCTCGCTCGCCGAGAACCGGGACTTCGTCAGCCGGTCCATCGCGGAGGAGATCCCGGGCGCCGACTTCCGCCTCCCCGAGGCGACGTATCTCGCGTGGATCGGCCTGGGCGGTTCCGGCATCCAGGAGCCGGCCTCGTATCTTAGGGATCATGCAGACCTGTGGTTGACGGCCGGGGCCGAATGCGGACGGGGCTTCGAGTCCTACATCCGATTCAACTTCGCGCTGCAGCCGACCGTGCTCCAGGACGCGGTCGGCCGCCTGTCCGCAGCGGTACGACGTCGAGCGGATGCTCGGAGCTCAGACATGGCCGGACTGTGACCGCATCTCCGACCAGTGAAAACCTAGAGAACGAAGGAATGACAGCATGGCAACCATCGACATCGCACAGATCCAGAAGACGCAGGCCGAGCTCCAGCCCGAGGCCGAGGAGCTCCTCGAGACCTTGACCGCCCACCCCGAGCTCGCGGGCGACGAGCATCAGACCATCGCCTATCTCGGCGAGTTCCTCGCGAAGCACGGCTTCGAGGTCGAGAGCGGCTACCTCGGGGAGCCCACCGGCTTCAAGGCCGTGTTCCGCCGCGGCGAGGGCGCGCACATCAACTTCTTCGCCAAGTACGACGCGCTCCCGAAGTTCATGGGCGGCGACGACGCCCACGGCTGCGGTCACAACTGGGTGGGCGTGCACTCGGTCTTCTCCGCCGTGGTCACCGCGATGAACCCCGACTTCTCCGGCACGGTGTCGGTGATCGGCGCGCCGACCGAGCGCTTCTTCGGACCCAAGGTGGACATCCGCCACGACCCGTTCTTCGACGAGGTCGACGCGGTCTTCCACAGCCACCTCAACGACAAGAACCTGCTGTACAGCTTCGCCGCACCGGTGAACACCCTCGAGTTCCGTCTGACCGGCCGGGCCTCGCAGGCGTTCAGCTATCCGCACGAGGGCGTCAACGCGCTCAACGCCGCCTCCGACATCATCCAGGCGATCCGCTCCGAGCTGCTCGCCGAGCCGCGCGACTTCGACCGCATCAACTACATCATCACCGAGGGCGGCATCTCGACGGAGTCGGTGCCCGCCCGCACGGTGCTGCGGATCGCGCTCAGCGGCGCCGAGCCGCTGCGGACCGAGGAGCTCATGCGTGAGGTGATCGGGATCGGCGAGCGGATCTGTGCGGAGCAGGGCGTCGGATTCGAGCACGAACTGGTCAACGAGTTCCCCACCCTGGTCAACATCCCCGAGATCCACGACCTCGCGGGCAAGGCCTTCGAGAACAACGGCGCGCCCTACCGCGTGCTCCCCGAGGTGCTGGGGCGCACCGCGCTCGACGTCGCATCGATCAGCCAGCACTGCCCGATGCTCTTCATGTTCTTCGGCGTGCCGAACTGGGTCTCCCACCAGCCCACGCCCGGGCGGGTGGACGCGAGCCACGCCCCCGAGGCCAAGGAGGCGCTCGGGCTCGCCACCCGGGTGTTCGCCGAGGCGGCGCTGAACATCGCCGCCGACGCCGCGCTGCGCGACCGTCTGTGGGAGGCGCACCGTGAGCAGTCGGCGACGCTGGCGGACCCCGCCTACCGGTTCAGCACCGCCGGTCTGGAGTGACGTTGGGCATCAGCATCGACCTGAGCGACCGGACGGCGCTCGTCACCGGCGCGGCCGGCGGGCTGGGCAGAGCGATCTCGCTCGGCCTGGCCGCCGCCGGTGCGGACGTCGTCCTCGCGGACATCCGCACCGGCGCCCCGCTGTCCGGTCTCCGCGACGAGATCGCGGCGATGGGGCGCACCGCGCGGGTGGCCGACTGCGACATCTCCGACTCCGGGGAGGTGCGCGGGATGTTCGAGAGCCTGCGGGCCGATGCCGATCGTCCGCCGTCGATCCTGGTGAACAACGCCGGGTACTACCGGGACTACGCACCGATCCACAGCGTGGACGACGCGATGATCGACCGGACCGTGGACATCAACCTCAAGGGTCTGCTGTACATGTCTCGCGAGTTCTCGTCCTGGATGCGCGACATCGACGGCACCGGCACGATCATCAACATCAGCTCCGGCGCCGCCCACGGCGGGCGCGCCGGTCACGCGCACTACAGCGCGTCCAAGGCCGGGGTGCTCGCGGCGACGCGGGCCATGGCGATCGACCTCAGCCCCGCGATCACCGTCAACTCCATCTCGGTGGGATTCGTCGACGTGGGCATGTTCGACGACGAGTCCCTGATCGCCGTCAAACGCGACATCCTGCCGAGGATACCGTTGGGCGCGGGCCGGCCGGAGGACATCTCCATGCTCGTCTGCTACCTCGCATCCCCCTTCGCGAGGTGGATGACGGCCACCGACATCCGGGTCGACGGCGGCGAGTCCGCCGGCCGGATCCCCTTCCTGCGAGACAACGAGGAGCTGGAACCATGAGCACCGACACGCACCGCATCCTCCCGCCCCTGGGCGACGTCGACCCCGCGGCGCTGAAGAGGCACGTCGACGTCATCGCCTCCGTCGACCGGGAGTCCGGGACGGAGGGCGACTGGGCGTCCGCGCGCTACATCGCCTCCTTCCTGGAGGACCAGGGGATCCCCGTACGGCTCGAGACGACGAGGACCATCACGAGCAGGCCGCTGTCCGCGGGCCTGCGTCTCGGCTCCGGCGTCGAGCTCGACTGCATCACGCAGTCCTACTCGGGTCAGGCCGACGGCCTGACGGCGCCCCTGATGAGGGTGGACGACGCCCTGACGCGCGACGGCGACTACTCGGGGCACGTGGTCGTCACGTTCGGCCTCGCCTCGCCGCTCGCCTGCCGCACCATCACCGACCTGGGCGCCGCGGGCATCGTCTTCATCAACGACAGCGACTACCCGCACAACATGGCGATCAGCTCGGTGTGGGGCATGCCCAGCCGCGAGGAGATCCCCCAGCTCGCCTACCCTCCGGTGGTGTCGGTCACCCGGGGCACCGGTCGAGAGATCCTCGCGTACATCGACGAGGCGGAGGAGGCGACGGCGACGCTGCGCACCTCGGTCGACACCGGGCTCCGGGACCTCCCGCTCGTGGTCGCGGACATCGTCGGGGGCGCGAGCGAGACGGACCGCTTCGTCATGCTCAACGGCCATGTGGACTCCTGGCACCGGGGCGGCGTGGACAACGGCACCGGGAACGCGGCGATGCTCGAGATCGCCCGGATCGCGCACCGCCATCGCAATCAGCTCAGCACGAACCTGAGGATCGTCTTCTGGAGCGGGCACAGCGACGGTCGCTACAGCGGCAGCGACTGGTACGCGGATCACGCCTGGATGGACCTGCACGACAACTGCGTCGTGAACTTCAACATCGACTCGATCGGCGCCAAGGGCGCGACCGCCTACCCCCGGGTCTACGCCTCCGCGCACTGCTACCGGGCGGGCCTGGCGGCGGTGCACGAGCTCACCGGCGAGAGCCCCGAGTACACGCGCATCGAGCGCAACGGCGACCAGTCGTTCTGGAACCACGGCGTGCCGTCCCTGTTCCAGGTGCTGTCCCTCTTCCCGGCGGACTCCGCGGGCGGGAGCACCTTCGTCGCCGGCCTGCCCTGGCACTGGCACACCACCCAGGACCTCCCGGAGGAGGCGGGGCCGGAGGAGATGGCGCTCGACTCGCAGATCTACCTCTCGGCGATCTGGGACTTCTGCGCGTCGCGCGCCTACCCGTTCGTCTTCGCCGACCTCGCCGAGGAGGTGCACGCGAGCCTCTCCGGCGCGCACGAGCGCACCGGAGAGGGGATCGCCGCGCTGGGCGCGCTCGTCTCCGCGTCCGCCTCGTTCATCGAGGACGCGAAGCGCTTCGACCGGCTGATCGAGCGCGTGCGCCGGGCGGAGCTGGACGCCGCGACGGCCGAGCTCGTCAACACGACGTCCATGCGGATCAATCGCGCGGTCATCCCGGTGCTCAACTGTGCGACCAGCCCGTTCCACACGGACGGCGCCCTGCCACAGGCCCTGTTCCCCGGCCTGAAGGATCTCGACCTGTTCGTGCGGCATGAGGACGAACTGGTCCGTGCGGCGCATGAGCGGGAGATCGTCCGCGAGGGCAACCGCATCGGCTGGATGCTGGAGACCGTGCGTCGGAGCATCGCGGCGTGTCTCACCGAGGTGGGCGGGTGACCGTCACGATCGGCGGGGTTCCGGTCCGCACTGCGGTGGTCGGCGCCGGCGCGATCGGCGGGTCGTTCGCCGCGCATCTCCTCGCGGGGGGCTGGGACCCGCTCCTGGTGGACGCCGACGCCGACCACGTCGCGGCGATCAACGCGCGGGGTCTGCACGTCGAGGGCTCGGGAGTCGACCTCCGGGTCGCGGCGAGGGCCACCACCCCGGACGGGCTGTCCGAGCACCTCGACCTCGTCTTCCTGTGCGTCAAGTCGCAGCACACGGCGGCGGCGATGGACGCCGTGCGTCCCTGGCTGACCGACGACGGCTACGTCGTGAGCATCCAGAACGGGCTCAACCTCGACGCCATCGTGGAGCGGGTGGGCCCAGACCGGGTGATCGCCGGGTTCGTCAACTGGGCGGCGGACTACCTCTCTCCCGGACGCATACATTTCGGCGGGCTCAGCCACTTCGTGCTCGGCGAATGGGACGGCACGATGTCCGACCGACTGGTCGCATTGGGGGCGGCGCTCGAACCGGCGTTCCCCGCGGTGCTGACGCAGGACATCCTGGGGTACCTCTGGAGCAAGCAGGTCAGCATCGCGGCGATGTTCTCCTCCGGGGTGAGCCACAGATCGATCCCCGAGGCGTTCAG
>JBASAE010000589.1:0-1518 GCA_049654285.1 Microbacterium sp. | reverse complement strand
TCGTCGCGGGCTCGGTGTGGGGGGTGTCCTGGGGGCTGGCGCTCGCCGCGGTGCTGATGCCCGTCGTCGCGGGCCTGGGCCGCACGCCGCTGCCCGGGGTCTTCCTGTCCCGGGCCCCGGACCAGCTGCTCGCCAGCTTCGCGACCATCGGCGTCACCGTCGCGTTCGTGTACGGGCCGGTCAGCGCGCTGCTGCTCGCCCGCCGCGCGCATCCGGTCGGGACGATGCTGGCTGTGCACGCCCTCGGCTCGGCGCTCGCCGCGTTCGGGGTGCAATGGGGGCTGCTCGGTGCCGCGCACCCCGGGCTGCCGCTGTGGGGCCTGCTCGCGTTCGCCGCGGGCTGGGCGTATGTGCCCGGCACCATCCTCACCGCCGTGCTGCCGATCCTGGTGACCCGCCGCCGGATCCCGCGCTGGCAGCGCGGTCTGTTCTGGAGCGGCGTGGCGGTGGCGGGCGTGACGACGCTGGTCTGCCTGATCCAGCAGGGGGCGCCGGCGGCATCCCCTGCCCGCAACCCGCTCGCCCTCCCGATCCCCGCCGTGCAGGAGCTGCTCCCCGGCGCCTACCTGCTCTGCACCGTCGTCGCCGTGACGATCTCGGCGGTGACCTGCGGCATCCTGGTGCAGCGCTGGACGGTCAGCCGCGGACGGGTGCGCACCGGCATGGCCTGGCTCGCGCTCGGGCACGCCTTTCTGACCGCGTCCTACGCCGTGCTCGTGATGCCCGCCTCCGTGCCGTTGCCGGGCTGGCTGCAGGAGATCGGACTGATCGCCCCCGCGGTGGGCCAGGTGCTGTACTCGGCCGCGATCCTCGTGGTCGTGCTGGGGCAGCGGCTCTGGGGCGTCGAACTGGTGGTGAGCCGTGTGGTGCTCTGGGTGCTGCTGAGCATCGGCGGGGTGGCGATCTACCTGCTCGTCGTGCTCGCGGTGCCCCGGCTGCTGCCCGGCGCCGCACAGGTTCGGGCCGAGCTGTGGATCGCGGTGCCCCTGATCGTCGCGGTCGCCGCGACGCCGTTGCGCACGTGGCCGCAGCGGCGCATCGACCGGCTGATCTACGGCGAGGGCGCCGAGCCCGCTTCGGCCCTGCGCCGGCTCGGAGCGCTGATCGACGAGCTCGACGGGGGAGAGGCGGGGCTGCAGCGTCTCAGCGCCGCGCTGCGCAGTGTGCTGCGGCTCGGCGAGGTCACGATCCGCTCGCATCGCACCGGCCTGTCGGCGACGGCTGGCTCCGCCGGGACCGAGCCGATCTCGGTTCCGCTGCATGGGCGTACCGGGCCGATCGGCGAGCTCGTCGTGCATCCACCTGACGGGCAGCGGCTGGACCGACGCACCCTCGGCGTGCTCGGCGACGTCGCGGGGCTCGTCGCGGCGGCGCTACGGCTGATCGAGACGCACATCGAGCTGGACGGGATGCGCGCCCGGCTGGTCGCGGAGCGCGCCGCCGAGCGGCGCCGCATCCAGCGCGAGCTGCACGACGGGCTGGGTCCGGCCCTCGCCGGCATCGGGTTCGGGCTCGCGG
>JBASAE010000588.1:0-2271 GCA_049654285.1 Microbacterium sp. | reverse complement strand
GCTGGGGCTCAAGCCGCGGGTGGCGTACGGGCCGCCGCGGGTGGCGCTGACGGGGCGACGGGTGTCACCGCCCCTGTTCGAGTCGATGGAGCTGCTCGGCAAGGACGAGTCGCTGCGCCGGCTGCGGGCGCTGGGGGAGAGGCTCGCGTGACACCAGGCTTCGCCCGGGCATGAGCGGGACGTCGCCGGGGGCGTCCCCGGACGTCGTGCTCGGTGAGCTCGGGGTGCTGCTGCTGGACGGTGGGACGTCCGTGACGGACGTGCGCGGCTCGCTCGAGCTGGTGCGGCGGGCCGTGGCGTCAGAGGATGACCTCGAGTTCGCGGTGCTGCCCGAGATCGTGTGGGTGAACCGGCCAGGGACGGCCTCGGCGACGACCACGGTGATGGGCGGCGGTGCGCTGACCTTCCGTCAGGCCGCGCATGCGAGCCGGCTGGTGCGTGCGCTGCAGACGGGGACGGTGCCGCTATCGGAGGTCCGGGAGCGGATCGCGGCGATCCGCGGGATCTCACGACGGATGCCGGTGCTGCAGAGCCTTCTGGGGGCGACGCTGATCTCGGTGGGACTGGCGATCCTGTTCCGTTGTCCGTGGTGGGCGATCGTGCTCTCGTCCGCGGTCGGACTCGTCGTCGGCGTCCTGATGGAGGGCATGATGCGGATCCGATCGGCCGCGGCCGTCGCGCCGTTCCTGTCCGCCTTCGCCTCGACGCTGATCGTCGGCACTGTGGCTGGTGCGCTGGATGTCGGAGCGGTGCCGCTGTTCGCGGTCTGCGCGCCGATCGCGATCCTGGTGCCCGGCGCGCTGATCACGAACGCGCTGCTGGAGCTGACCGCCACCGATATCGTCACGGGCGCCTCTCGCCTGATGTACGGCCTGATCATGCTGGCGTTCATGGCGGCCGGGGTGTTCGCCGGCGCCGCGCTGACCGGGCTGCGCATCGACTCGGCATCGGCGGCGCTGGTCGGCGAGACGGTGCAGCTGAGCACCGATCGCGGTGGGTGGGAGGCGCTGCCACCGCTCGGGTTCGCCTGGATCGGGGTGGTGCTGCTCGCGATCGGCATCGGCCTGGCCTTCGGGTCGGGCTTCCGGCTCACGATCGTCTGCGTGGTCGTGATGCTGGGGACATATGCCGTTCTGAGCATGCTCGGCCCGCTGGTCGGCAGCGTCGTGGCGACGGGCCTCGCCGCCACGCTGCTGTTCCTCGCCGCGCGGGTGCTGGAGCGGATCACGCTCGCGGTCCCGGCGACCGTGTCGTTCCAGCCGGCGTTCCTGCTGCTGGTGCCGGGAACGGTGGGACTGGTCGCGTTGGCGAGCTTCGACGCGCAGGCACTGGCATCGGCGCCGATGATCTTCCTGAGCCTGTGCATCGGCACCAAGGTCGGCGCGCTGCTGGCGGACCTGGCGCGGATCACGCGCTCGGCGGTGCGGATCCGGCCGCGGCGGGCGGGACGCATCGGCGAGCTGTGAGCGGGAGCGGGCATCCTCCTTCCTCTGGGCGTAACATGACGGTGGCGCGGGCGCAGGGCTTCGCGCTGGATGCCGGGATCCGTCCGGTGCAGTCGGGCGGGCGTGTCGAGGTCTGAGCGTTCAGGTCTCGGGTGGGTAGGTGATGGTCAGCCCGTCGACGTGCGCGAACGGAGTGATCGTCTCATCGCGGACGGACGCGGGGCCGATGATGTCGACGACGTGGACGCCGCGGATAAGCAGCGCGTCACCGATCAGCGAGCGATGGCAGCGCCAGGGCACGGCCTCGGCGCACATGATCGCGGTCGGACGCGCGGTGGCGAAGGTGTGGAGCTCTACGAGGCCGGCGATGAACTCCGGGGTCTGCATGTAGTCCGCGTATCCGCGGAAGCTGGCGTTATGCCATCCCGTGTTCACCGATGCCTTGGTCGTGTGTCGCAGGCCGCCCAGGGCGGCGATGCGCCGATAGTCGATGCCGTGGGGAACGAGGGCATCGGGGAGGGTGTCCTCGTTGAACTGCGGGTTGTGCCGGGAGCGGGCGACGGTGCGCACGTCGACGACCTGTGTCACACCGTTGCGGGCGAGGAGGTCGGCGAACTCTGGGATCGAGTGCGTCGAGTGCCCGATCGTCCAGGTCGTCAGGGGACTCATGACCTGACTCTACGACCGGTTCGCACCGGTTTGGCTCCTGCCCCGGAGTCGAGTAGGCTTGTACCTCGGTGCACGGCTCCGGCTGATGCCCTTGGGGTATGGTGTAATTGGCAACACGGCTGATTCTGGTTCAGTTGTTCTTGGTTCGAGTCCAGGT
>JBASAE010000587.1:0-2638 GCA_049654285.1 Microbacterium sp. | reverse complement strand
GCGACCTGTTCGACGGCTCGGCGCTCGGTTCCCGGCGCCGAGGCGAGACGGCCCTCATAGGACAGCCGGGAGACCGGCGCCGCGACCGCGGGGTGCATCCGCCACGATTCCCTCAGGAAGTACCCCTGGCCGGGGTCGATCACCGCTGCTCCGTCCATGGCCCAGCCGAGCGCCGAGGTGTCCACCGGCTCGGGGTGCGTGCCCTGGCTCACCTGCGGCAGCTGCTGCGGATCGCCGAGCAGCAGCAGGCGCCGCGCGCCGGCCGCGACGGCGATCGTGGAGGCGAGGGAGAACTGCCCCGCCGCGTCGATCACCAGCAGATCGAGCCCCTGTCTCTCGACACGACGGATGTTGCTGAAGTCCCAGGCGGTCCCGCCGACCACGCACCCCTCGGGGTGTTCGGCGAGGAACCCGGCCATGCCGTCCTTCGCGATCACGGTGTAGGTCGGGTCGACGTCGCCGTCCTTGGGCTTCTTCGCGACCCGTGCGCCGGGCACGCCGTCGGCGACGACGCGTTCCAGCAGGCTCTCGACGATCGCGTGGGATTGGGCGACCACGCCGATCCGGTAGCCATGGTCGCGGACGAGCCGGGCGATCACCTGCGAGCCGGTGTAGGTCTTGCCCGTCCCCGGAGGGCCCTGCACCGCGATGTAGCTGTCATCGAGATCGAGGACGCCGCGCACGATCGCGTCGATGGTGTCGCCGTCGGCGGGCGGCAGCGACGCCCCGGAGAGCGTGCGCGGCACGGCACGACGCAGGACGTCGGTCGCCGCATCCCGCGGGAACCCGGGGGCGGCGCGGTGCACGGCATCCGCCCACTCCTCGATCGCCGACTGCTGCGAGCCGACGTGCGGCGGGGCCCCGGGGGTCAGCGCCAGGGGCAGCTCGGACCACGTCTCGCCCTGCACGGCCCTCTCGCGAACGAGATAGCCGTCGCCGAGCACGTCGACCACCTCCACCTCGTGGGGCACATGGATAACCCGCGAGGGCGGATCGGCGATGAACGGCGCCGGAGCGGCGTACAGCGCGAACGGCCGGTCCCCGGCGCGCATCGTGCTGCCGGGCGCCACCTCGCCGCGCAGCGCGATGAGCCGGGTCAGCGCCCGGGCGCCCTCTCCGAGGGACCAGTCCTCCCGCGTCGTGCTCTGCTCGGGATCGACCCGCAGCACGTCGCGGGTGTGCTGCCACATCGAGGCCGGTTCGCGCAGCCGCTGGAAATGTCCCTGCCAGAAGCTCTTCGCCTCGCGCGGGTAGTAGTCGATCGCCGCCGCGGCCACGCGGAACACCTCCCCGTCGCGCCCCTCGTGCTCGGCGTGCTGCGCCTCCGCCTGCAAAGCGAGCGAAAGCGGCGAGGGCTCGTAGCCGCGGGTCTCGGGGTCGTCGGGCGGGGCGGGCAGCACACCCTCCTGTCGGGCGAGCGAGACGAGCCAGTCGCGCAGCCGCCGGGTGGACACGCAGTCGTAGCGGTTGTAGTCGGCGAGGTCGTCGAGGATCGCCTGCCCCTCTGCGACGCGGCCGTCGGCGATCAGCTCACGAGCCTGCACGTACTGCACGATCGAGTCGTCGCCCTTCTGCACATCACTGGTGCGCACCTCGGCGCCCATGTACAGCGGCTCGAGCTTCTTGATCGAGTACGAGCGCGACCCCACGCGCACCGAGCGCAGCACGAGCGGGTAGAGGTCGACGAACACGCCCTCACGCAGCAGCCGGTCGACGTCGGTCTCTCCGACGCCGTGCCGCGCGGCCATCGCCGACAGGTGCGCGGGCTCATAGGGCGCGTAGTGGTAGACGTGCAGATCGGGGTGCGCCTGCCGCCGCAGCTTCACGACGTCGAGGAAGTCGAGCAGCGCTTGCCGCTCTTCGGCGAAGCTGTGCGCCCAGAGCGCGGAGTACTGCTCGTCGTTGTCGATCCAGCCGAACAGGTAGTCGATGCCCCAGTGCGGCCGCTCGCCCGAGGCCTCCGGCTCGGTGTAGAGCGGATCCCCCTCGAAGTCGAAGAAGAGGTCGCCGCGGCTCGGCCGGGGCATCAGTCCGATCGCATGCGGGGAGATCAGTTCATACGGCGGCGGCGCATCGGGGTCGACGTCGGGACCGAGCTGCAGCCGCGCCTGCGCACGGAGCGTCTCGAAGGTCTCGACGCCCATGCCGTCCGGGGCATCCGCCGCCGTCGCGAGGTCGTCGATGCTCAGGATGCCCGCGGCCCGCAGTCGCTGCCGCTGCACCGGTCGCATCCGTGCGACCATCAACAGGTCGCGGTGGGCGACCACCTGCTCCTCGCAGGTGGCGCAGCGCCCGCAGGCCGTGAGCCGGAGGTCGCCGCGTTCGTCGCCCCAGGCCAGCGGATCTCCAGAGGCACCCGTGTCGATGCGGCGGTCGGCGATGAGGGCGCGCAACCGCGCCCGGCGGACACGGAACAGCGGCAGCAGGTCGTCCACGCGGTGGACGCTGGTGCTGCCGTCGCCGAGCAGCAGGTCGACCTCGTCCGAGCGCGGGATGCCCAGTCGGTCGAGCTGGTCGACATATGCCGCCAGCTGCATGAGCGCGGTCACCCGCGCCGTCCGGGCGAGCTTGGTGTCCTGCACCCGCCAGCGTCGGACGCTCTCGCCGGCCAGCGGGGCGTCGCGCAGCAGGAAGTCGG
>JBASAE010000586.1:0-3438 GCA_049654285.1 Microbacterium sp. | reverse complement strand
GAGCTGACCGGCCAGGACGCCGCCGCGGTCGCCGATGCGCTGCACCGGCGCGATGCGAGCGACAGCGCGGTGGTCGACTTCCTCACCGCGGCACCCGGGGTCGACGTGGTCGACTCCACCGATTTGGACTTCGCCCAGACGATCGACGCCGTGCTCGCGGTGGTCGACGAGCGTCTGGGCACGGAAACCGGAGAACGACATGGTTGATTCCGCCGCAGGGCAGGAGTACGAAGGCGCGCCCGATCAGCTCGCCGAGAAGATGGCGACGCTCGACGAGGGACTGGCCGAACAGCGGGCCGACATGCTGCGCGCCTCGCTCGCCGACTACGAGCTGGAGGACGACGACGATGCGCTGCTCGCCGGCGTCGCGCTCGGCGAGGACGGCATCGAGTTCCTGCCGGCGCTGCCCGTCGTGGCGATCGTGGGGCGGCCGAACGTCGGCAAGTCGGCGCTGGTGAACCGCATCCTCGGGCGCCTCGAGGCGGTCGTCGAGGACACCCCCGGCGTGACGCGCGACCGTGTGACCTACAAGGCCGAGTGGCTGGACCGGCGCTTCTCGCTGGTGGACACCGGCGGGTGGGAGCCTGATGCCAAGGGGATCGACCGTTCGGTGGCCGCGCAGGCGGAGATCGCGATCGACCTCTCGGACGTGGTGCTGTTCGTCGTCGACGCGATGGTCGGGGCGACCTCGACCGATGAGCACGTGGTGAAGCTGCTGCGCAAGAGCGGCAAGCCGGTGTTCCTCGTCGCCAACAAGGTCGACGACGCCCGTCAGGAGCCCGAGGCGGCCGCGCTGTGGAACCTGGGGCTCGGCGAGCCTCATCCGGTGTCGGCGATCCACGGGCGCGGCGTCGCCGACCTGCTGGACGCCGTGATGGCGAAGCTGCCCGAGGTCTCGGCGGTGGCCTCGCACGAGATCGGCGGTCCGCGCCGGGTGGCGATCCTCGGCAGGCCGAACGTCGGCAAGTCCTCGCTGCTGAACAAGGCCGCGGGGGAGGAGCGTGTGGTCGTCAACGACCTCGCCGGCACCACCCGCGATCCGGTGGACGAGATCGTCGACCTCGGCGGGAGGCTGTGGCGGTTCGTCGACACCGCGGGCATCCGCCGCCGTGTGCATCTGCAGCAGGGTGCCGACTTCTACGCCTCGCTGCGCACCTCGACCGCGCTGGAGAAGGCCGAGGTGGCGGTCGTCGTGCTGGACGTGTCCCAGCCGATCAGCGAGCAGGACGTGCGCATCATCGACATGGTGCTCGAGTCGGGCCGAGCGCTCGTGATCGCCTACAACAAGTGGGACCGCCTGTCCGACGACGACATGGAGAACATCGACCGTCGCCGCTACCTGGAGCGGGAGATCGAGCAAGACCTCGCGCACGTCGCGTGGGCGCCGCGGGTGAACATCTCGGCGAAGAGCGGTCGTCATCTCGACAAGCTCGTGCCGGCGCTGGAGACGGCGCTGGAGAACTGGGACCGGCGTATCCCGACCGGCAAGTTCAACGCGTTCATCACCGAGCTGGTCGCCGCGCACCCGCACCCGCTGCGGGGCGGCAAGCAGCCGCGCATCCTGTTCGGCACGCAGGCGTCGACGCGTCCGCCGACCTTCGTGCTGTTCACGACAGGCTTCCTCGACCCCGGGTACCGCCGGTTCATCCAGCGCCGGCTGCGTGAGCTGTACGACTTCGAGGGCACGCCGATCGTGATCAACATGCGGGTGCGCGAGCGCCGCCAGCGCTAGATCGTCCGTTTTCGTCCCCTTCGGTCACCCCGCGAGGGAGCCGTAGGCGATCTCTTCCCCTCGGTCACCCCGCGAGGGGGATGTAGGCGATCTCTACCCCTCCTGGTCATCCCGCGAGGGAGCCGTAGGCGGCCGAGACGAAATACCCCCGCTTCCCTCGTCAAGCGTTTCCCCCGGCATCCTGTGGCCCGAACGGACCCGACCGGCCCGAAGGGGCAGAATGGTCATGGACGCCCCGACCCCGGGGCATCCGCTCACACACAGTCCACGAGGCCCGCCGAAGGAGACTGCGATGTCGCACACCCTGCCCCTGCCCGAGTTCGTCCACGAGCGGGTGGAGGTGGTCACCGGCTCGCGCAGCGGTCTGTTCATCGCCGTGGCGCTGCATTCCTCGGTGCTCGGCTCCGCTCTCGGCGGTGCTCGTCTGTGGACCTACCCGCAGTGGAGCGACGCCCTCGGCGATGCGCTGCGACTCTCGGCGGCGATGACGTTGAAGAACGCTGCGGCCGGTCTCGACGCCGGTGGCGGCAAGTCGGTCATCCGGCTGGCTCCGGGTGAGACCCTTGACGCCGACCGCCGTCGCGCCGCGTTCCTCGATCTGGGCGATGCCGTCGAACTCCTCGGCGGTGCGTACCGTACCGCGGAGGACGTCGGCTCGACGACCGACGACATGCTGACGGTGAGCGAGCGGACCGCGCACGTGGTGGGTCTGCCGCAGGCCACCGGCGGTTCGGGCGAGCCTGCGGGCCCGACGAGCCTCGGCGTGTACGCCTCGCTACAGGCGGTGCTGGAGAAGGTATCCGGGAGTCCCGATGCCGCGGGTCGCCGCGTGACGATCTCCGGCCTCGGCCAGGTCGGCGGCCGTCTCGCCCAGCGCCTGGCCGAGGACGGTGCCGTGCTGACCGTCACCGACATCAACCCCGCGCGTCAGGCGTTCGCCTCGTCGATCGGCGCCACGTGGGTGGAGCCCGGCACGGAGCATCTGGTGCCCGGCGACGTGTTCGTGCCCGCGGGGATCGGCGGGGTGCTCACCGATGAGGTGATCGACGCCCTTGACGTGCGTGCGGTGTGCGGCCCGGCGAACAACCCGCTCGCCGCGCGCGCCGGCGCGCAGCGCCTGGCGGATCGCGGGATCCTCTACGCGCCGGACTTCGTCGTGAACGCCGGCGGTGTGATCTACCTCGATCTGGAGGCCAAGCGGATCGGCACGAGCGAGGAGATCATGGCGCGGGTGGCCGGCATCGGCGACACGGTGCGTCGGGTGCTGTCGGATGCCGAGGCGCGCGGCATCACCCCGCTGGCCGCCGCCGAAGAGCTCGCCGCGTCGCGGCTCACGGCGGGCAGCGCGTCGGTCTGAGCATGTCTCACCAGGTGCTGACCGAGCGACGGAGCGTGCGCGCATGAGCGTCGTCGTGGTGCCCTCCTCGGCGGAGTGGCCGGAGTCCTTCGCCCGGATCGCAGAGGATCTCCGTGGGGCGCTCTCCGGCGTTCCGATGATCGGGATCGAGCATGTCGGCTCGACGTCGGTCCCCGGTCTCGCCGCCAAGCCGATCATCGACGTGGACGTGATCGTCCGCCGTCATGCGGTGGACGATGTGATTCGTGCGCTGGAGGCCGTCGGGTACGAGCACCGTGGAGATCTCGGGCTGGCGGATCGAGAGGCGTTCTTCGCGCCGGACGATCGGCCGGCGCGGAACGTCTACGTG
>JBASAE010000585.1:0-1556 GCA_049654285.1 Microbacterium sp. | reverse complement strand
CTCACGGGCCAAGGTGATCGCCTACCTGGTGTACTCGCCGGCCCTGCTCGACGATCTGCCCTGGACGCCGGAGGGCGTCGCGCGTCTCAGCGCCTTCGCCCGCCTCGTCGGTGCCGATCGCGACCCAGAGGTCGCGCCGGAGGGTGCGCCGAGCCCGTAGGCCGGCACCGGACCGTGCTCAGCGCAGTCCGGCGCGCTCCGCGGCGTCGACCAGGCTGCGAACGAGCTCGGCGGGATCGGCAGAGCCGTCGTCGATCACGATCAGGGAGTCCACCCCGGCGTCGCGATGCGCGAGCAGCGCGGCAGCGGCCTCGTCCGGGGTGCCGGAGACGGTGACCGCCGACACCGCCGCGTCGTCGACGAGATCGGTCGCCGATTCGCCTGCGAGTAGCCGACGACGCCACTCCGCGGCGAGCTCCTGGTCGAGTCCGGCGTGCTCGGTGATCGCCGCGGCGCCGTGCATCCCGAGGAATTGCGCGGTGTGCGCCCGCAGCCGCTCCCGCGCGGATGCGCCGTCTGCGCTCACCGCGAACGACGCATATGCCGTCACGCTGGCGGGCCGGTAGGTCTCGCGCACCCAACGCACGTAGCCGGGGGACGACAGCACCGACAGCATCACGCCGTCGACCTCGCGCGATGCGAGCTGCAGTGCCCGCGGCCCCTTCACACCCCACACCACCGGGATGTCCCGTGGCGGGGTCGCGTCGAGCACGGCGTCGATGCGATGCCCGTCGAGCTCGGTCACGAGCCGCTCCCCGGAGAGCAGCGTGCGCAATGCCCGGGTGTACTCGCTGAGGAGCCCGATCGGCCGCTCGAACGGGATGCCGAGGCGACCGGTCATCCAAGCCGCGTTGCTGGCACCGAGGCCGATGACGCTCCGTCCTCCGGCGATCTCGTCGAGGGCGTGCGCCTCCATTGCGGCGAGGGCGACGTGTCGCGTCCACGGGTTGATGACGCCCAGCCCGACCCGTACCGCGGAGGTCGCTGCCGCCATCGCACCGGCGACGGCGAATGCACCGCGTTCCAGGTAGTCCTCGCTCACCCAGACCTCGGCGAGGCCCTCGCCCTCGGCGATGCGCGCGAGCTCGACGGCATCCGCCGCGCTCCGGCGCCCCGAGGGCGCGACGCCGAGCCTCACGCCTCGCCGATCGCGGAGAGCAGATCGGCCATGTCCGGGCCGATCACCGGCACGTCGGGCAGGCGCGCCGCCGTGGTCGGCACGTCCTTGAGGCCGCTCGAGGTGCCCAGCAGCACCACGGACTCGTCGGCGGAGACGTCGCCACGGGCGATCAGCTCGGGCAGCACCGCGACGGCGGTCGCCGATGATGCCTCCAGGAAGACACCGTCCCGCGAGGCGAGCTCGTGCTGCGCCCGCATCGTCATGTCGTCGTCGGCGGATGCCGCGGAGCCTCCGGTCCGGGTGAGCGCGTTCCAGCCCTGCCAGGTGGCCATCGGGGTCGCGATCGAGAACGAGACCGAGTCGCCCGCCGGCACGGCCGCCGTCGGGCGGTATCCCTCCCGCAGCGCCGCCCCGTACGGGCCGAACGGCTCCGACG
>JBASAE010000584.1:0-2583 GCA_049654285.1 Microbacterium sp. | reverse complement strand
GCGCTGCGGGCCCCGATGCCCGGTGCCGTCACCGTCGTACACGTCGCGGACGGCGAGCGGGTCGCCGCCGGCCAGCGCATCGTCACGATCGAGGCGATGAAGATGGAGCATCCGGTCACCGCCGCCCATGACGGCGTCGTGAGCCTCCACGTCACCGTCGGCGCCCAGGTCGGACGCGACCAGCTGCTCGCCGTGGTCGCCGCGGACACCGCCACGGACACCGCCACCGCCGCCGCGACGAACGCGGACGGACCCCCCGCCGCCTCCACACCCGCGCCGGGCACGGACGCACACCCACCCGCCTCCGCGACCACGGACGAAGACACTGCCGCCGGCACGGTCGACGCATCACCCGCCACGTCGACCCCCTGATCGAACGGCACCGGCTCACACCGCCGTCGCAGACCCCACGAGGAGAACCCCATGACCCTGGAACTGACCGACGAGGAGCGCGAGCTCCAGTCACTGGTGCGAGACTTCGCCGACGAGGTCGTCGCGCCTCAGGCCTATGAGGCCGACCGCACGCACACCCTGAACCTCGGCGTCGTCGCGCAGATGGGCGAGCTGGGCCTGTTCGGCCTGCCGTTCCCCGAGGAGGTCGGGGGCCAGGGCGGCGACTACTTCGCGCTGGGTCTCGCGCTCGAACAGCTCGGACGGGTCGACCAGTCGATCGCGATCACGCTGGAGGCCGGTGTGAGCCTCGGCGCAATGCCGATATTCCTGTTCGGGAATGAAACCCAGCGGCGCGAGCTGCTGCCCGACCTGCTGGCGGGCCGCGCACTGGCCGGCTTCGGCCTCACCGAGCCCGAGGCCGGCTCCGATGCCGGCGCCACCCGCACCACCGCCCGTCTCGACGGCGGCGAGTGGGTCATCAACGGCGCCAAGCAGTTCATCACCAACTCCGGCACGGCGATCACCCGGTTCGTCACCGTCACGGCCGTCACCGGAGAGCAGGAGGGGCGGAAGGAGATCTCCACGATCATCGTCCCGAACGGCACCCCGGGGTTCACCGTCGAGCCGGCGTACGACAAGGTCGGCTGGCACGCCTCCGACACGCATCCGCTCACCTTCGTGGACGCCCGGGTGCCCGAGGCGAACCTGCTCGGCGAGCGCGGGCGCGGGTTCGCCGGCTTCCTGCACATCCTCGACGAGGGGCGCATCGCGATCGCCGCGCTGTCGACCGGCGCCGCACAGGGATGCGTCGAGGCATCCCTCGACTATGCGAACAAGCGCACCATCTTCGGTGCCCCGCTCGCCACCCGGCAGAACGCGCAGTTCACCCTCGCGCGGATGCAGGCGCGCGTGCACAACGCCCGACTCGCCTGGCAGCACGCGGCCCGACTGCGCGACGCAGGCAAGCCGTTCAAGGTCGAGGCCGCGATCGCCAAGCTCACCGCGAGCGACGCCGCGATGGACAACGCCCGCGACGCGACGCAGATCTTCGGCGGGAACGGCTTCATGAACGAGTATCCGGTCGCCCGCCACTACCGCGACTCGAAGATCCTCGAGATCGGCGAGGGCACCAGCGAGGTGCAGCTGCTGGTGATCGCCCGGTCGCTCGGGCTAGCGTGACGGGTATGGACATGCGAACCGTCACCCAGCGCGGCCTCTACTACGACGAGCTCGAAGAGGGAGTGCGATACGAGCACACTCCGGGTCGCACCGTATCGGACGCCGACAACACGCTGTTCAGCGCGCTGACGATGAACCAGCAGGTGCTGCACGTGGATGCGGCGTACTCGGCGACCACGGAGTTCGGCCGTCCGCTGATGAACTCGATGTGGACGCTGGCGACCATGATCGGACTGTCGGTGGGGCAGATCACACAGGGCACCCTGATCGCGCAGCTCGGTCTGAGCGACATCGAGTTCCCGCATCCGCTGTTCGCCGGCGACACCCTCTCCGTGTCGACCACGGTGGTGTCCAAGCGCGAGTCGCGGTCACGCCCCGGCCAGGGCATCGTGGTGTTCTCGCACACCGGCGTGAACCAGGACGGCACGGTGGTCGCCCGTGCGACGCGCACCGCTCTGATGAAGATGAGCACGGTGTGACCGCCTTCTCCCTGGGGCCTGCGCTGCTGTTCTGCCCCGCCGACCGGCCGGAGCGGTACGCGAAGGCGGCAGAACGGGCGGACGCGGTGATCCTCGACCTCGAGGACGCGGTGGCGACGGATGCCAAGGACACCGCGCGCCGGGCTCTCATCGAGGGTGCCGACGCCCTCGATCCCGCGCGCGTGATCGTACGGGTGAACCCGATCGGCACGACCGATCACGAGCTCGACCTCGCCGCCGTCGCCGAGACCCCGTTCCGCACCCTGATGCTCGCGAAGGCGGAGAGCGCCGAGGCGATCGCCGAGTTGCCCCACGGTTACACCGTGGTCGCGTTGTGCGAGACCGCCCGCGGCGTGGTCGAAGCCGAGCGCATCGCCGCAGTCGATCGGGTCGTGGCGCTGATGTGGGGCGCGGAGGATCTGGTCGCGAGCCTCGGCGGCACGTCGAGCCGGTTCCCGGACGGCG
Source organism: Microbacterium sp. (assembly GCA_049654285.1). GTDB lineage: Bacteria > Actinomycetota > Actinomycetes > Actinomycetales > Microbacteriaceae > Microbacterium. Next base: position 67 of record JBASAE010000584.1, on the reverse strand, counting down.
CCTACCGGGACGTCGCCCGTGCCGCCCGCGCGCGCTTGCTGCTCGCCGCGGGAGCGCACGACACGGC
>JBASAE010000583.1:0-5166 GCA_049654285.1 Microbacterium sp. | reverse complement strand
CGTCCGGTGCGATCTGGGGCGAGATGCTCGTCGCGCTCGGCATGGCGCTGGGAGACGACTCCGAGGTCGACGCCGAGTCGTGCGCGCGCGGCGTCGCGCGCATGAAAGACGCCGTGATGTCCTTCGGCAAGGCCCAGCCGGGCGACAAGACGATGATCGACGCGATCGTGCCGTTCGCCGATCACCTGGTGCAGCGCGTCGCCGACGGCGCAGGCCTCGTGGAGGCCTGGTCGGATGCGGCGGACGTCTCCACCGCGGCCGCGCAGGCGACCGCCGACCTCACCGCCAAGCTCGGCCGCGCCCGCTCGCACGGCGACAAGAGCCTCGGCACCCCGGACCCGGGCGCGGTCTCGTTCGCGCTCATCACGCACACTGTTCTCGACATCCTGAAGGGGGATGACTGATATGGCACTTCGTCTGGTGATCGGCTCGGATGACGCCGGGTTCGACTACAAGGAGCGCATCAAGGCCGACCTGGAGAAGAACCCGCTGGTCGCGAGCGTCGTCGATGTCGGCGTCGACGCCGACGGGCACACCAACTACCCCACGATCGCGACCACCGCGGCCGAGAAGGTCGCCGCGGGCGAGGCCGACCGTGCGATCCTGATCTGCGGTACGGGCCTGGGCGTCGCGATCGCGGCCAACAAGGTCGCCGGCATCCGCGCGGTCACGGCGCACGACTCGTTCAGCGTCGAGCGCTCGATCCTGTCGAACGACGCCCAGGTGCTCTGCATGGGGCAGCGCGTCGTCGGCATCGAGCTGGCCCGTCGCCTGGCCGCCGAGTGGCTGACCTACACCTTCGACCCGCAGAGCTCCTCGGCCGAGAAGGTCAACGAGATCTGCGCCTACGAAGGCCGCTGAGGGACCGCATGCTCATCGGGGCGAGCCTGAAGATGTACTTCTCCCATGCCAGGACCGTGGCGTGGGTGCAGGACGTCGCCGCTGTACTCGACGGCCATCCGGCGAGGGATCGGGTGGAGGCGTTCGTCATCCCGCAGTACCCGTCCATCCCGGCGTGCCTGGATGCGGCCGGAGCACTGGCCGTGGGCGCTCAGGACGTGGCGACGGAGGATGCCGGCGCCTTCACTGGCGAGGTCTCGGGCAGCGTGCTGGCCGAGCTGGGTTGCCGGTTCGTCGAGGTCGGCCATGCCGAGCGGCGGCGGATGTTCGGCGACACCGACGAGGTCGTCGCCGCGAAGACGCATGCGGCCCTGCGCAACGGCCTCACGCCGATCCTGTGCATCGGCGAGAGCGAGCGGGCGGACCCCGGGGCGGCCGCCGAGGTCTGCATCGAGCAGATCGCCTCGGCGCTGGCGGATGCGCGTGCTGCCGGCGTCGCGGGACCCCTCGTGATCGCCTATGAGCCGCTCTGGGCGATCGGCGCCCCGGAGCCGGCCGAGCCCGGACACATCGTGCAGGTGTGCCGACGGCTGCGGGCCCACCTCGGCGAGCAGGGACTGCAGGCGCGGGTGATCTACGGCGGCAGCGCCGGCCCGGGGCTGCTCACGCGGATCGCGGACAGCGTCGACGGCCTCTTCCTGGGGCGTTTCGCCCACGATCCGGCCGCCGTGCGTGCGATTCTCGATGAGGTAGAGGAGTTGGCGGTCTGACCGCTGACGGATGAGGGGAGCACGATGCCTGCGACGACGCGCGGCGGGCTGCGAGGGCTGGAGGCGACGATCGAGCGCCGGGGTCTGCGCGACCACGTCTACGAGCGCATCCTTCAGCTGCTGCTGAGCGGGGAGGCGGCCCCCGGCGCGCGACTCTCGATCGACACGATCGCCCGACAGCTGGACGTCTCTCCGACGCCCGTCCGCGAGGCGCTGGTGCAGCTCGAGCGCACGGGTCTCGTCACGAGGGAGGCGCTCAAGGGCTATCGGGTCGCACCGCCCCTGGGTGCGGCGCAGCTGAACGAGCTGTTCGACGCGCGCATCATGCTGGAGGCGCAGGCGGCGAGGCTCGCGACCCCGGCGACACCGGAGATGCTCGTCGAGCTGCGCGAGGCCGAGGACGAGCACCGGCGCAGCGGCGAGAGGGTGATCGCCGCGCTGCGCGCCGGGAGCATGGCCGTGGAGATCACCACCGCCTACTTCGCCGCCGACGCGGCGTTCCACGAGGTGGTGTTCCGGCACTGCGGGAACCGCTATCTGGATCAGATGTCCGAGACGCTCGGTGCGCAGCTGCACCGGATGCGTCAGAGCGTGCTGCACGGCGTCACCGACGTGCGCGAGGCGATCTCCGAGCACGAGGCGATCTCGGACGCGTTCGCGAGCGGCGACCCGGACGCCCCGGAGCGGATGATGCGCCGGCACATCGAGCAGGTGAGGGCGAGGTCGCTCGACCTGGAGGAGGGCTGACCCGCTCGATCTGAACGTCCTTCGCAGGAGCGGGGGCGCAGTTCGACGCGTGCGCCGATCGCGGCGCTGGTCGGCGTGCCCGGGCGCGGCATCGCCATCCGAGCCGACCGCGTCGTGATTCGGGTGCCGACATCCCTCCGAGATCTTGACAGCAGCTCTCAACCGTTCTACTGTCAACAGTCAAACATGATTTGTACTGCGAAGGAGCAGAGATGAACCTGCACGCGTTGCTCGCCACCCGATCCGAGGAGAGCGGCCCCGTCCGCGTCGGCGTGATCGGGGCGGGGAAGTTCGCGTCGATGTTCCTCACCCAGGCATCCGTCTCGCCCCTCCTGCACGTCGTGGGCGTCGCCGACCTCGATGTTCCGAAGGCCCGCGCGGCGATGAACCGCACCGGCTGGACCGCCGAGCGCTACGCGGCGGTCGGCCTCGACGAGGCGGCCCGCACCGGCGCGACCGCCGTGATCGACGACGCGATGGCCCTCATCGCGCACCCCGCCGTCGAGGTCGTCCTGGAGATCACCGGGAACCCGCTGGCCGGCACCGCGCATGCGGTCGCCGCGATCGACAACGGCAAGCACGTCATCATGGTCAACGTCGAGGCGGACTGCATGGTCGGCCCGCTCCTGCAGCGTCGCGCCAGGGAAGCCGGCGTCGTGTACTCGATGGCCTACGGCGACCAGCCGGCGCTGATCTGCGAGCTCGTCGACTGGTGCCGCACGGTGGGCTTCGACGTCGTCGCCGCAGGGAAGGGCACGAAGTACCTGCCGGAGTACCACAAGTCCACTCCCGACACCGTCTGGGACCACTACGGCTTCACCGAGGAGCAGCTCGCCTCGGGCGACTTCAACCCGAAGATGTTCAACTCGTTCCTGGACGGCACGAAGTCCGCCATCGAGATGGCCGCGGTCGCCAACGGCACGGGCCTGGAGCCGCAGGCGGACGGCCTGTCCTTCCCGCCCGCCGGCGTCGACGACCTCCCGCACGTGTTCCGGCCGGTCGAGGACGGTGGATCGCTGAGCCGTCGCGGCACGGTCGAGATCGCGTCCAGCCTGCACCGGGACGGCAGCGAGGTCGAGCGCGATCTCCGCTGGGGCGTGTACGTCACCTTCGAGGCGCGCACCGACTACGCCGCCCAGTGCTTCGCCGAGTACGGCGTGCGCACCGACGTCTCCGGGCGCTACGCGTCGCTCTACCGCCCGTACCACATGATCGGCCTCGAGCTCGGGGTGAGCATCGCCAGCGCGGTGCTGCGCGGCGAGCCGACGGGGGCGCCCACGCAGTTCTGCGGCGACGTCGTGAGCGTCGCCAAGCGCGCGCTCGCCGCCGGCGAGACGCTCGACGGTGAAGGCGGGTACACGGTGTACGGCGCGCTGCGCCCGGCGGCCGAGTCGCTCCGCGCGGAGGCACTGCCGCTCGGGCTCGCCCACGGGGCGAGGCTGCTGCACGACGTCGCCGAGGGCGCCGTCATCGGATGGCGCGACGTGCAGCTCGACGAGACCCTCGAAGCCGTCCGCATCCGCAAGGCGCTCGAGGCGGAGTTCCGCCGCGACGCCGCCCTGGCCTGAACCCGCACACCATACGAACCGCACCGCAGGGCACCCGCGCCCCGCACGTCCCTTCGCGAAGGAGCGAACCTCATGCAAGGAAGCCTCATGGACCGGCTGACCAACGGGTTGGACCGCGCAGTGCAACTGCTCTGCGTCGTCTTCCTCGCGGTCGTCGTGGTCTCCGTCACCTGGCAGGTGCTGGCCCGGTACGTCACGCACGCCTCGTCGTCGTGGACGGTTGACCTGGCCGCCCTCGCCTTCGTCTGGCTCGCGATGTTCTCGATCGCGCTCGGCGTGCGCCAGGGTCGGCACATGGTGCTGGACATCTGGGAGTTCTTCCCGAACCGACGCTGGCTCACCGTCCTGATCACCACCGTGTCGAGCGTGCTCGTGCTCGCGACCATCGCCGCCCTGATCTGGTTCGGCTTCGAGGCGCTGCCGAGCGCCATGCGCCGCAAGCTGCCCGGCCTGGGCGTTCCGTTCGGCCTGGTCTCGCTCGCCGTTCCGGTCGGCTGCATCCTCTCGGCGATCTTCGCCGTCGAGGCGTGGTTCCGCACTGTCATGAACCGCGACCCCGAGGCCGATCCGCTGCCGTCGCGCGTCATCTTCCAGCCCGAGGGCGAGATCACCATCAAGGGAGAGATCTGATCATGGGACCGATGCTCCTGGGGAACTTCCTCGGCTCGATGCTGCTGCGCCTGCCCATCGGCTGGGCGCTCGCACTCGCCTCCTTCGTGACGCTCATGATCGTCACCGACACCCCGCTCACGATCGGCGCGCAGCGCATCGTCGCCGGCATCACCCCGTTCGCTCTGCTGGCCATCCCGCTGTTCATCCTGGCCGGAGGCCTGATGAACGCCGGCGGCATCACGAAGCGCCTGCTCACGCTCGCCGACTCGATCGTCGGCGGGTGGCGCGGCGGCCTCGCGCAGACCAACGTGCTCTCCGCGCTGTTCTTCGGCGGCATCTCGGGCTCGGCCGTCGCCGACATCTCGAGCCTCGGCCGCATCCTCATCGAGGCGATGAAGTCGCGCAACTACAACGCCGCCTACACCGCCGCCGTGACCGCCGCGGCGCCCATCGTCGCCCCGATCATGCCGCCCAGCATCACGATGATCGTGTACGGCGTCGTGACCGGCACCTCGATCGGGCACCTCTTCTTCGCCGGCATCGTGCCTGCGGTGCTCTATATCGCGATGCTGATGGTCACCGTGCACCTGACCGTGCGCAAGCGCGGCTTCACCAAGGAGACGATGGAC
>JBASAE010000582.1:0-5081 GCA_049654285.1 Microbacterium sp. | reverse complement strand
GATTGGATCGACGGCATGACGCCGAACGCCTTCGAGAAGGCGAGCTGCTGGTCGGTCGCGGTCAGATGCTCGACGAGGTCGAGCGCGGCCTTCTGGTTCGGGCTGTCCGCGGCGATGCCCCAGCAGTTGGTGAACTGGAGCGTGCCCTTCTTGCCATCGGGGCCTGCCGGCAGCTCGACCACCTTGTAGTGCACGTCGGGGTAGTCGTTCGTCATGGCGCCGGTGATCCAGTTGCCCTCGACGACCATGGCGGCCTTCTTGGTGCCGAATGCCTCACCGCCCCAGCCGGCGCCGAGATCGGCGGAGAACTTCAGCTCGCCTCCGGTGAGCATGCCCTTGAGGTACTCCAGTGCCTGGACGTTGGCGTCGCTGTCGGCGGTGGCCTTGGTCGAATCGGCGTTCATCAGCCCGCCGCCCGCCGCGACCATGAACGCGCCGACGCGGGCGTACTCGCCGCCCATGCTCAGGCCCACGTGCCCGTCGGCGGTGAGCTTCTTCGCGACGGCCGTGAGCTGGTCCCAGTCGGTGGGGACGTCGGCGTCGGTGAGGCCGGCCGCATCCCACATGTCGGTGTTGATGATCAGCTGCAGCGTCGAGAAGTCCTTCGGGGCGCAGTACAGCTTGCCGTCGTAGGTGAACGACTTCTGCAGGCTCGGGTAGAAGTCGTCCTTGTTCTTCAGCTGGTCGCCGTATGCCAGCAGAGAGCCGTTCGAGGCGTACCCCGCGAGGGCGTCGGACGAGAGGTAGAAGACGTCCGCGGGGGAGCCGGCGGCGAACCCCTGGGAGAGCTGCTGGTTGAGGTCGCTGGCCACGGTGACGGTCGCCTTCGTGCCGGAGTCCTTCGACCAGCTCGCGACCGCGGCGTCGACGGCGTTGGTCTCCGCGTCTCCGGAGGAGCCGATGAGGACGGTCAGGGGCTTGTCCGACGAGGTGAGCCCGTCTGATCCGCCGGTGCTGCCTCCGGCGTTGTCGTCGAATCCCGAGCCGCAGCCGGTGAGGGCGAAGGCGCCGACGGTCAGCATGGCGCCGGTGCCGAGGAGCGCACGCGTGAGTTTCCGGGTCATGGATCTGTTCTCCTTTGAAGAGTCTTGCGGACGGTGCGGGGTTCTTGAGTAGATTTGAACGATCAAATACCGTGTGGGGAATAGGCTAGGTGCGACCTGCGGGACTGTCAAGCCCGCGTCGGAGAAGGGGCAGGATGACGAAGGCGCCGACCGTCGAAGACGTCGCCCGGCGGGCCGGCGTGTCACGTCAGACCGTCTCGAACGTGCTGAACGCGCCCGACGTCGTCAAGCCCGTCACGCGGGATCGCGTGCTCGCCGCGATCGGTGAGCTCGGGTATCGTCGGCACGCCGCCGCCCGGCGATTGCGGATCCGGCGCAGCTCGACCATCGGCATCCGTCTCGATCCCTACGTCGGCGGGGTCTCCGGCGTCGTCCTGGACAGGTTCCTGCACGCGATCACGGAGCGCGCCAGCGAGCGGGGCATGCGGATGCTGGTGTACTCGGCGCGCACGCGCGAGGAGGAGGTCCTGCGGCTCGGCGAGCTCTGGGACAGCTCCGAGATCGATGCAGCGATCATCACCGGTACCGTCCGCGACGACTCCCGCGTCGGGCGGCTGGACGACCACGGCCTGCCGTTCGTCTCGTTCGGCCGGCCCTGGGGTCGCGACGACATCGCCGATCCCACGCACCTCTGGGTCGACGTCGACGGCGCCGCGGGCACCGCGGCCGCGACCAGGCACGCGCGGGCCTTCGGGCCGAGGGTCGCGTTCCTCGGCTGGCCGGAGGGGTCGGGCACGGGGGACGAGCGCGAGCGGGGATGGCGCGACACGATGCGAGAGTCCGGCCTCACCGGGGCGCGGCTGATCGCCGAGGAAGGCGTCGCCGAGGCGCGATCCGCGATGGAGGTCGCCTTCGCCGCCGGTCTCGATGCCGATGCGATCGTGTGCGCGAGCGACACCCTGGCGGTGGGGGCGCTGCTCGCCCTCAACGGGACCGGACGTCGGATGCCGGTGATCGGGTTCGACAACACCCCGACCGCCGAGGCGCTGGGCTTCTCGAGCGTGGAGCAACGCCCCGAGGACGTCGCCGCGGGCGCCCTGCGCCTGCTGATGGGCCCGACCGGCGATGTCGTGGTGCCGCGACGTCCCGAAGCGGGATCGGCGCACGTGCTCATCGAGCCGGAGCTCGTCGTGCGCTGAGCCCGTGCCGTGACGCGGACCGTTCCCTGGTCTCGGACGTCGCCGACCTGGGCATCCGGTGGTGCCCGTCCGGTCCGAGCCCGGAGGCGGTCCGCGATCAGACCGGGATGAGCGCGTGCGCGATCGCGAAGATCGCGAGCCCCGCGAGCGCTCCGACCACGGTGCCGTTCAGCCGGATGTACTGCAGGTCGCGGCCCACCATGAGCTCGATCTTCTCGGTGGTCTCGGCGGGATCCCAGCGCTCGATCGTATCGGTGATGATCGAGGCGATGTCGTGCCGGTACCGGTCCACCGCGAAGACGGCGGCCTCGGTCACCCAACCGTCCACGCGGCGCTGCAGACCGGCATCCGTCGCCAGTCTGCCGCCCACCTCGGCGAGGGCCGCGGTCGCGCGCACCCGCAGGCCGCTCTGCGGGTCGGAGAGCGCGTCGAGCAGGCCGCTCTTCGCCGCATGCCAGGCCTCGGTGGCCAGCGCGGCGACGCGGGGGCTGTCGAACAGACTCGCCTTCGCGTTCTCCAGCCGTCCGCGCATCGCGGGGTCGTGCTGCAGGCCGTCGGCGAGCCGGCGCAGGTAGCCGTCCAGCGCGATGCGGGCCTGATGCCGTGGATCGGCCTGAACCGCACGCACGAACTTCACCGCCTCGCGGTAGACGGTGTCGTCGACCAGCCGATGCGCGAGCGAGGGCACCCAGGACGGCAGGCGCTTCGAGACCAGCCCGTGGAAGGTGTGCTCATTGGCGTCCAGCCAGGTGGCGATGCTGTCGACCGCGAGATCGACGGCGCCGTGGTGGGCGTCCGCGTCGACGACGCGCTCGAGCCACGCTCCCGCGGCGGGGCCCCATTCCGGTTCGACCAGGTGCTGGCGGGCGAGGTCCGCGATCACGTCGCGCACGTCGTCGTCGCTGAGCGCGCGCAGCACGGCGGAGGCGATCGTGGCGCCCTCGGCGGCCACCCGCTCGGCGTGCGAGGGCTCGCGCAGACACTCGCCCAGCCGGCGGGCGACCTCGGTCTCGTCGAGCTTGGTGCGCACCACGTCGGCCGAGAGGAAGTTCGTCTCGACGAACTCGCCGAGGCTCCGGCCGATCTCGTCCTTGCGGTTCGGGATGATCGCGGTGTGCGGGATCGGCAGCCCGAGCGGCCTGCGGAACAGGGCCGTCACCGCGAACCAGTCGGCGAGGGCGCCGACCATGCCTCCCTCGGCCGCCGCGCGCAGGTAGGCGAGCGCCGGAATCCGGCCCTGCAGCCAGAACGACACCACGAACAGCACCGCCATCGCGATCAGCGCACCGAGCGCGACCGCCTTCATCCGGCGCAGCCCGCGCAGGCGCTCCTGGTCTGCTTCGGACAGGAGCGTGATCGTTCGCGGCGCCATGCCGTCATCCTCCCACGCCGAGCCCGATCCGCGATCGGGCTCGGCGTGGACGAGTCAGGGCGATGCCCGTCGGCGGGCTACCGAGATCCCCCGCCCCAGTCGTGGGACGGGCCGTCGGCATTGCGCGACTGAGGCACCTGCCAAGGATTGGCGTCGGAGACCGGTGCCGGGCGCAGATGCTCGGGGACGTCCTGGAGTGTGACCGGGCGGAGGAACCGCGTGATCGATGCCGTGCCGACGGCCGTGCTCCGGGAGTCCGTCGTCGCGGGCCAGGGGCCTCCGTGCTGCTGTGCTCCGGTCACGGAGACCCCGGTCGGCCATCCGCCATGGAGCACGCGTCCGGCGTGCTCCGTCCCCCAGGCCAGGGCTCGCGCGACGTCGTCCTGATCGTCCTTCATCGAGGCGTGAACCGTGCAGGTGAGGTTTCCGGGGAAGAGCTGCGAGGCGATCTCGAGCGCCTGATCGAGGGAGTCGTACTCGACGAGGATCGTCACCGGTCCGAAGATCTCCTCGGCGGTGTCCGGATGGGCCAGCAGCGTCGCGGCATCCGTCTGCAGGAGCCAGGGCGCCGCCCAGGCGAGACCGTCGTCCACATGCAGCCGGCCGCGGAGCACGGCGGCGGCCCCCGTCCGCACGGCGGAATCGACCGACTCCTCGAACGCCCGTGAGATCGAGGGAGTGAGCAGTCTGTGCGCGGGCGTCGTGCGCAGGGACTCCGCAACATCGGCCGCCCAGCCGGTGCCCGCCGGCACGAAGACGATGCCGGGCTTCGTGCACAGCTGGCCCGCCGATCCGGCCACGCTCGCCGCCAGCCCACGGGCGAGGCCTTCTGCGTCGTCCTCGATCGCCCCGGGGAGGACGAAGACGGGGTTCACGCTCCCGAGCTCGCCGTAGAACGGGATCGGAGTCGGCCGCGCGGCGGCGATCTCCGCGAGGTACCGGCCGATTCGCGTGGAGCCGGTGAAGCTCCCTGCGCGGATGCGCGGATCGCGGAGCAGCTCCACCCCCTCGGCCTGACCGGAGACGCTCTGGAACAGGCCGTCGTGCTGTCCTTCCCCCCGGAACGCCTCCCGCACGATCTGCACGGTGCGGGCGCCGAGCCGCGGATGGCCGGAATGAAGCTTGACGATCACCGGGCACCCGGCCGCCAGCGCGCTGACGCTGTCGCCGCCGAACACGGAGAAGGCGAAGGGGAAGTTGCTGGCCGCGAAGTTCAGCACCGGCCCGAGGGGGATCAGGTAGCGCCGCAGGTCCGGCCGGGCGCCGAGGACGAAGTCGTCGTCGCGTTCGTCGATCCGCACATCCAGGTACTGGCCGCGGGCGGCGACGTCGGCGAAGAGGCGGGCCTGCACGATCGTGCGGGTGAGCTCGCCGTCCAGCCGGGCGGCGGTGAGACCGGTCTCCTCGCTCGCGAGCGCGACGAGCTCGGCGCGGGCGGCGTCGAGCCCGTCCGCCACCGCCGCCAGCACACGGCCGCGTTCGGCCGGAGCGGTCGCGGACCACGAC
>JBASAE010000581.1:0-3862 GCA_049654285.1 Microbacterium sp. | reverse complement strand
AACACTAGATGTTGTGCTTCCCCTGTCGTTTATGGGGCCTATCTAGTAGTAACACCGATGTAGTTCCGCCGTCTACGCCACGCCAGCATTTGTAACTACGGCATGCCGAACACTATGGTTGTCGGTGCGGGCAGGTGTGATTCGCGCCTCCTGCGCATCATCTGATCTCGTCGTGTTCGCGCACCGTCTACTGCGGCCGACGTCCGTTGAGTAAGGACCCTCCATGCATCGTCGCCGCCCGTTCCGCCGTGTCGCCTCCCTGATGGCTGTGGCCTCTGCCGCGATCGCTCTCACCGGCTGTGGCGGCACCGCTACGCCTGGTGCGGACGCCGATGATCGTCCGGTGGTGCTCACGACGTTCACCGTTCTCGCGGATATCGCGCAGAACGTTGCGGGTGATCACCTCACCGTGGAGTCGATCACGAAGGTCGGTGCGGAGATTCACGGGTATGAGCCGACTCCGGGCGACATCGCGAAGGCCTCGGATGCGGAGCTCATCCTCGACAACGGTTTGAACCTGGAGTCGTGGTTCGAGCAGTTCGTGGAGCAGGTCGACGTGCCGCACGTGGTCGTCTCCGACGGGGTGGAGGCGATCGACATCACCGAGGACGCCTACGCCGGCAAGCCCAACCCGCACGCGTGGATGAGCCCGGTGAACGTTCAGGTCTACGTCGACAACATGGTCGACGCCTTCAGCGATCTCGACCCCGACCACGCCGCGGAGTTCGCGGCGAACGGCGAGGCGTACAAAGCGGAACTGCAGGAGGTGCAGGACACCCTCGTATCGGAACTGTCGGCGTTGCCGGAGAACGAGCGGGCACTGGTTACCTGCGAGGGCGCGTTCTCGTATCTCGCGCGGGATGCCGGCCTGACCGAGCAGTACATCTGGGCAGTGAACGCCGAGTCCCAGGCGACGCCGCAGCAGATCGCGGGTGCGATCGAGTTCGTGAACGACAACGATGTGCCCGCCGTGTTCTGCGAGTCCACCGTGTCCGACAAGCCCATGCAGCAGGTCGTCGACGCCACCGACGCGGTCTTCGGAGGCACCCTCTACGTCGACTCGCTCTCCGAGGCGGACGGTCCCGTGCCCACCTACCTCGACCTGATCCGCTACGACGCAGACACCATCGTCGGCGCGCTCACCGGGGACCAGTCATGACCGCTGCGATAGACGTCCGCGACGCCACGGTCCGCTACGGCGAGGTCCTCGCCCTCGACGATGTCTCGCTCACCGTCGAAGCGGGGCGCGTGACCGGCCTGATCGGCATGAACGGGTCCGGAAAGTCGACCCTGTTCAAGACGATCATGGGACTGGTCCGGCCCGACCGCGGAAGCGTGCTGCTCGACGGCGCCGAACCCACCCGGGCACGGAAACAGGGCTCGGTCGGGTACGTCCCGCAGAGCGAGGACGTCGACTGGGCGTTCCCCGTCTCCGTCCGCGACGTCGTCATGATGGGCCGCTACGGACACCAGGGCCTCACCCGCCGCGCAGGACCGACCGACCATGCCGCCGTCGATGAGGCCCTGGAACGGGTGGAGCTGACCGACTACGCCACCCGGCAGATCGGTCAGCTCTCCGGCGGGCAGAAGAAACGTGCGTTCGTCGCCCGCGGCATCGCCCAGGGCGCCCGCATCATGCTGCTCGACGAGCCCTTCGCCGGCGTCGACAAACGATCCGAGGCGACGATCGTGCGCCTGCTGCGCGAGCTCGCCGACGACGGACGCACCATCCTCGTCTCCACCCACGACCTCCACGCCCTGCCCCAGCTCGCAGACGAAGCCGTCCTCCTCCTGCGAAAGGTCCTCTTCCACGGCTCTGTCGCCGACGCGCTGCGCCCGGAGAACCTCGCCCTCACCTTCGGACTCGACGTCCTCGACCAGCACAGCCCCGCCGCATGAACCCGCTCGACCTGATCCTCGAACCCCTCCAGTACGACTTCATGGTCCGAGCCCTGGCCACCACGGTCATCGCAGCGATCGTCTGCGCACTGCTGTCGTGCTGGCTCGTCCTGGTCGGCTGGTCGCTGATGGGCGACGCCGTCTCCCATGCCGTGCTCCCCGGCGTCGTGATCGCCTATATCCTCGGCGCTCCCTTCGCTATCGGCGCCCTCGTGTTCGGCTTCCTCGCCGTCGCCCTCATCGGTGCGATCCGCGGCACCAGCCGGATCAAGGAGGACGCCGCGATCGGGATCGTCTTCACGACTCTGTTCGCCTTCGGCCTCGTACTTATCTCCGTCACCCCGAGCCAGACCGACCTGAACCACATCATCTTCGGCAACATCCTCGGCGTCTCCACCGCAGATCTGATTCAGATCGGCATCCTCGCCGCCGTCGCCTTCGTGATTCTCCTCCTCAAACGCCGAGACCTCACGCTCTACGCCTTCGATCCCACGCACGCCCACGCGATCGGGCTCAACCCGCGGTTCCTCGGCGCCCTGCTGCTCGGGCTGCTCGCACTCACCGCGGTCGTCGCCCTCCAAGTAGTCGGCGTCATCCTCGTCGTCGCCATGCTCATCATTCCCGGCGCGACCGCTTACCTCCTCACCGACCGGTTCGGACGCATGCTCGTCATCGCCCCGATCATGTCAGCGGTCTCCTCCGTGATCGGCATCTACCTCAGCTACTGGATCGATGCGTCTTCCGGCGGCCTCGTCGTCGTCGTCCAAGGTGCGGTGTTCACCCTCGTCTACCTGTTCAGCCCGAGACATGGACTCATCGGCAAACGCCTCCGGACCCGGCGGCACGCCGCCGCCGGTGTGTAGCGGTCGCGTATGAGCGGACGAAACGGTCGCTCAGGCGCCAGATCCCGCTACCTCCGCGCGATCTGGATACGCTCCGACATGCACGGGGAACCGGTGACCGTGACCTCGCTGTCACGGGCGCTGGGCCACGTCCCCGGGACGGTGTCTGAACAGATCACACGCCTCGCCCGAGACGGCTTCGTCATCCACGAGAGATACAAGCCCATCGCCCTGACACCGCAAGGACGTCGACGCGCAGTCCGCGCGATCCGCGACAATCGTCTCGTCCGCTGCTTCCTCTCCGACGTGCTGCACATCCCATGGGCCGAGCTGATCACCGAAGCTGAAAACCTCGAAGGCCACACCTCACGCCGTTTCATCGAACACGTCGAAGCCTCTCTGCACCGACCGTGTCATGATCCCTTCGGGCAACCGATCCCCACCATGGACGAGTTCGCGCCAGAAATCCGCCCGGACGCGCCGCTCCCTCGCATCGCCTCCCGACACTGGATCTCGACGACCATCACCCGTATCGATGATGCCCCTGTCGACACGCTCGCGTTCTTCCACGAGCAGCGGCTCACCCCCGCACGAGACGTCCGAGTCCGGCAAAGCCCGGACGGCCGAGGCGCCATCGAAGTGACTACCGACACGTCAACCGTTTTCATCCCCGCCAGCGACGCAGCGTTCCTTCGCGCTTGCCGAAGCTTTGTCGGCCAGGAATCCGATCATCCCCGGGAGAGGGACACGTAGAGCGCATCCGTCGCGGAGCGACCCAGCGGTAACGAGCCCTCTACACCATCGACGTGCACATCGAACGCATCCGAGTACGGTGCGCCCTCGGTGATCCGCAGCGTCGCTCCGAGGACGATGCCGTGCGCCTCGAAGAACTGCAGCAGCGCCGAGTCCGAGTCCGAGATGCGCTCCACGACGACCTGTACACCGGGGTCGATCCCGGTGAGCTGTCGCGCATCGGGAATGCTCACCGTCCCGTCCGCCGCCGGGATCGGGTCACCGTGCGGATCACGCGAAGGGAACTCCAGCAACTCATCGATCCGATCGATCATGAAGTCGGACACCGCGTGCTCAAGACTCTCTGCCTCGTCATGCACCTGATCCCA
>JBASAE010000580.1:0-2469 GCA_049654285.1 Microbacterium sp. | reverse complement strand
GTCGTGGTCGCCCGGGTCTATCCGCCACAGCTGCACGGGCGCATCTTCGCCGCGTACGCCGCGGCCTGGGTCGTCCCGTCGATGATCGGGCCGTTCCTCGCCGGCGCCGTCGCACAGTACCTGCACTGGCGGTGGACGTTCCTCGGCGTCGCGATCCTGACGCTGGCGGCGTTCATGCTGGTCGCCGTGCGGCTCCGGGACGCCGATCTCGATGCGCATCCCGACGCCGGCGATCCGGATGCCGGTGAGACCTCCCCCGGGGGACGGATCGGCGTGCGTGTGCTGCTCGCCGTGATCGTCGCGGTCGGTGCGATCGCCGTCGGCCTGGCGGCGGATCTGGAGCCCCTCGTGGGAGCGGAGCTGGAGCCCCTCGCGAGGTGGCCGTTCGCCGTGCTCTCCGCCGTCGTGATCGGCTTCGCGATCCGTCCGCTGCTGCCGCGGCGCACGCTCAGCGTGGCACCGGGGCTGCCCAGCGTCGTGCTGATGCGCGGGATGCTCGCCGGCGCGTTCTTCGCTGCCGAGGCCTATGTGCCGAAGATGCTCATGGAGCGCTTCGATTTCACCCCGACCGTCGCCGGGCTCGCGCTGACCGCCTCGGCGCTGGCGTGGTCGGCAGGATCTGCCACGCAGGGCCGCTACGGCGAGCGGCTGGGAAGCCGCCGGATGATGCTGGCCGCCGTGGCGCTGCTGATGGCGGCGATGGCCGGGCTGCTCGCAGTGCTCATGGGTCTCTCGCCGTGGGCGGTCGTGCCGTTCTGGGCGCTCGGCGGCGCGGGGATGGGCCTGCTGTACCCGCGGCTCACCGTGCTCACCCTGGCCTATTCGACACCCTCGAACGAAGGGTTCAACTCCTCGGCGCTGTCGATCTCGGACTCCACGGGCTCGGCGGTGACGATCGCGGTAGCGGGGCTGCTGTTCGTGAGCCTGCCGATCGGCGGGAGCGGGTTCCCGGTCGTGTTCCTGCTCTCGGCCGCGGTCGTCCTCGTGGCGCTCCTGCCCGGGCTGCGGCTCGGCGACGGCCCCCGGGCCGCGATCCCGCGGTGAGCCCTGCCGTCACCGGGAGCGGGTCGACGGGGCGTCCGTCGCACGATGTGAGGCGTCGCGGAGCGCGACGAACGAGCGCACACCCGCGGAGAAGACGACGTCGGCTTCGGCCGTCGGGTCTGGATCGTCCGTCTGCACCGCGCCGATGCTCTGGGCGTGCATCCGCTGCTGCTCGAGCGTGGCATGCCCGAGGATGAACTCGAACAGCGCCTCCGCCGCCGCCCGGTCGCCGAGGACCGCATGCAGGGCCTCCTGGGGGCGTCGTGCGCCCAGCCGCAGCGCATGCGTCGACATCACGACCTCCGCGCCGTCACGATAGGCAAGCAGCGCATCCCTGATCGCTGTCGCCACGGCGGTGAGCTCCGCCGACCCTGCGGGGGCGGGGACCTCCGCGAGGATGCGGTCCGCGACCGCGGCGAGCAGCTCCTGCTTGTTCGAGAAGTGCCAGTACAGGGCGCTGGGCTGCAGATCGAGCTCGGCGGCCAACCGTCGCATCGACAGGTCGGGCAGGCCGACCCGGTCGAGCAGCGCAAGGGCGGTCGTGGTCACCGACTCGCGGTCGTGGCGCAGCGGAGGCATACCGTCAGCCTATACTGAACGATGTTCAAGTGAACACTGTTCAGGTGCATATCGTCCAGGGAGCGCAATCATGGCCGAATCCGTCCGCCCGCTCGGCGCCGACCTCGCCCGGGTCGCCGTCTTCGCCGCCCTCATCGTCGTGCTCGGAATCGTCAATGTGGCACTGCCCGGTGGCGTGCCGATCACGGGGCAGACCCTCGGGGTCATGCTCGCCGGGCTGGTGCTCGGGCCGAAGCGCGGCGCGCTGGCCGTGTTGATCGTGATCGCGCTGGCCGCGATCGGACTCCCGGTCCTCGCGGGCGGCCGGGGCGGGCTCGGCGTGTTCCTCGGCCCGTCGGTGGGGTATCTGATCGGCTGGGTGCCGGGGGTGGTCGTCACCGGCCTGATCGCACGGAGCGGCCGGTTCTCCTGGTGGCGGGCGGGCCTCGGCGCCGTCCTCGGGGGCATCCTCGTGGTGTACCTGTTCGGCATCCCCCTGCAGTCGCTGATCGGCGGCGTGCCGCTCGGAGTCAGCACGCTGGGCGCCCTGGCATTCGTCCCGGGGGACCTGCTGAAGGCCGCCGTCGCGACCGTGCTCGTCGCGGCCCTGCACCGTGCCTACCCACGCGCTTTCGCCGACCGGGCTCCGGTGGCGCATGCCGGCTGACGCCTGGTCGGGCATCCTCTGCGACGGCGTCGAGGTGCGCGAGGACGAGCACGTGATCCTGCGCGATGTCTCGGTGCGGCTGACCGCCCGCCGCACCGCCGTGATCGGCGCGAACGGCTCGGGCAAGTCCACCTTCGGCCGTCTGCTGAACGGGCTGCGCATGCCGGCGGCGGGCACCCTGCGCGTGCTCGGCCTCGATC
>JBASAE010000579.1:0-3312 GCA_049654285.1 Microbacterium sp. | reverse complement strand
GCCGCTCGAGGAGAGCGGGCGGGTGGCGTTGGAGCTCGCCCTCGAGCGCGTCTCGGATCCGGCGGGCCCGCCGCGCGTCGTGCGGCTGGAGCCGGAGCTGATCGTGCGGGGCACCTCGGCCGCGGGGGCGGCCTGATGCGCGCTCAGCCGACGTTCCGGCGGCGCTGCAGCTCCTTGATCTCGTCGGCGAAGGCCTCGACGGGGCCGGCGACGTCGATGCCGGGCGCGATCGCGGTGATGGGCAGGGGAGCGACGGGACCGGCGGGGATGCCCCACTCCTC
This sequence comes from Microbacterium sp., assembly GCA_049654285.1. Classification (GTDB taxonomy): domain Bacteria; phylum Actinomycetota; class Actinomycetes; order Actinomycetales; family Microbacteriaceae; genus Microbacterium. The sequence continues at coordinate 3,031 of JBASAE010000579.1, read as the reverse complement.
ACGCCACGCGACGAGCTGCGTGGTCGCCGTCGCGTAGACGATGCGGCCGAGTCCGTTCGCGGCGTGGGCGGCCGAGCACATCGGGCAGTGTTCGCCGGAGGTGTAGACGACCGCGGTCCGACGCTCCTCCGGGGTCAGGTTCTCGGCCGCCCAGCGTGCGATCGCGAACTCGGGATGCCGAGTGTTGTCGCCGCCGCCGATGCGGTTGCGGTCCTCGAAGAGCACCGTCCCCTCGGCATCCGTCAGCACGGAGCCGAACGGCGAGTCGCCGTCGGCGAGGGCCTCGATCGCGAGATCGACGCAGCGGCGCAGGCGGGCGTGCTCGGTCTCGGTGGGGATGTAGTAGGAGGTCATGCTCCGAGCGTAGCCACATCGCGTCCCGGCTAGCCTGGTAGGGACATGGCACATCTCCTCGGGGCCGAAGGCCTGCATCTCGAGTACCCCACCCGCATCGTCTTCGACTCCGTCACGCTCGGCGTCGAGGAGGGCGACCGCATCGGCGTCGTGGGCCGCAACGGCGACGGCAAGTCGAGCCTGCTCGGCATGCTGGCGGGGCTGCGCGAGCCGGATGCCGGACGGGTGACCGTGCGCGGGGGGACCCGCATCGGAGTGCTCGATCAGGCCGACACGCTCGATGACGCGCTCACGGTGGGCCGTGCGGTGGTCGGGGACACCCCGGAGCACGAGTGGGCGGGCGAGCCCCGCATCCGCGACGTGATCGCGGGTCTCGTCGCGGATCTCGGCTGGGACACCTCGGTGACATCCCTCAGTGGCGGCCAGCGCCGCCGGGTCGCGCTGGCGCGGCTGTTGGCGGGCGACTGGGACGTGTTGTGCCTCGACGAGCCGACCAACCACCTCGACGTCGAGGCGATCACCTGGTTGGCGGGGCATCTGAAGACCCGGTGGGCGCGCAACGCCGGGGCGCTGCTCGTGGTGACCCACGACCGCTGGTTCCTCGACGAGGTGTGCAACGCCACCTGGGAGGTGCACGATCGCATCGTCGAGCCGTTCGAGGGCGGGTATGCGGCGTACATCCTGCAGCGCGTCGAGCGCGACCGGATGGCGGCGGCGTCCGAGGCCAAGCGCCAGAACCTCGCACGCAAGGAGCTGGCGTGGCTGCGCCGCGGGGCGCCGGCGCGCACCAGCAAGCCGAAGTTCCGCATCGACGCGGCCAACGCGCTGATCGCCGACGTGCCGCCGATCCGCGACACGGTCTCGCTGCAGTCGCTCGCGGTCGCACGGCTCGGCAAGGACGTCGTCGACCTGCTGGACGCCGGCGTCTCCTACGGTTCCCGCGAGGTGCTGAAGGATGTCGAGTGGCGCATCGCGCCGGGGGAGCGCACCGGCATCCTCGGCGTGAACGGTGCCGGCAAGTCGACCCTGCTGGGGCTGGTCTCGGGCGACGTCGAGCCGACCTCCGGGCGGGTGAAGCACGGCAAGACCGTGAAGGTGCGCACGCTCACGCAGCGCCTCGACGAGCTGGAGGAGGTGTGGACCGATCCGGTGCGCACCGTGATCGGGCGCCTGCGCACCACCTACACGTTCGGCACCGGCTCGAAGGCGGCGGAGCTGACACCCGGGCAGCTGCTGGAGCGGCTCGGGTTCACCTCGGCGCAGCTCTCCACCCCGGTGCGCGACCTCTCCGGAGGGCAGCAGCGCCGGCTGCAGCTGCTGCTGGTGCTGCTCGACCAGCTGAACGTGCTGATCCTCGACGAGCCCACCAACGACATGGACACCGACATGCTCGCCGCGATCGAGGACCTCCTCGACTCGTGGCCGGGCACGCTGCTGGTGGTCTCTCACGACCGGTACTTCCTGGAGCGGGTCACCGACCAGCAGTACGCGATCCTCCCAGGGCCGGATGGCGCAGGGCGCCTGCGGCACCTGCCTGGCGGGGTGGACGAGTACCTCCGACTGCGCTCCCAACCGGTCGCGCCATCCCGGTCCTTGGGCGAGGGAGCGGAGCGACCGAGACGAGACGCACCCGAAGCATCCGCTCCCGCCCTCTCCGGCGCCGACCTCCGCGCCGCTCAGAAGGAGCTGGCGGCCCTCGAACGCCGGATGCAGAAGCTGAACGACGATGTCGAGAGGGCCAAGCACGCCCTCGCCGACCACGACCAGTCCGACTACGCCGGTCTCGGTGAGCGGATGAAGGCCATCCAGGCGACGCAGGACGAGGTCGAGGGGCTCGAACTGCGCTGGTTCGAGCTCACCGAGCAGCTCGGCTGACGCGGGTCGACGGCGGGCGAAGCCGGATCGACGGGACGCCCGGGGCTGACGCACAGGTGCGCCGATGCGCGGCCTCCCTTCAGGCCCGTTCCGCGGCGAGCTCGGCGATGAGGGAGTCCACGCTCGCGGTGAGGTTCTCCGTGGTGGCGGCCTCGGGGACGAGCACGGCCATCATCTGCCAGCCGGCGTTGTGGGCGGACACCCGGTTCACCGCCTCTTCGACGTCGACGGCGCCGTGGAGCTCGCCGTCCTCCCGTGCCTCCTGGAGGCATCGGCGGATGAGCTCTCGCCGCTTCAGGATGTTCTCGTGATGGATGTCCCAGAGCGCGGGGTCCTGTGAGGCGCGGTCCCAGAAGGTGAGGACGATCCGGGCCCGGAGCCGACCTGTGCGATCGGCCGGGAGCAGCTCCGGGGACATCCTCCGGAGCGCGGTGAGCCCGCGGGCGCCGGTCACCCGTTCGAGGGTGCGCTCGTGCGAGTCGTTGAAGACCTTGAGGAAGGCGGCGGTCAGCAGGCTCTGCTTGTCCGGGAAATAACGGGCGATCGCGCCGTGGGCGTACCCGGCCTCCGCCGCGATCTGTCGCATCGTCACGTGGTCGAAGCCGTCCCGGATCATGATCTTCATGACCGCTTCGACGATGTGGACACGACGTTCGTCGTGGTCGACGACTTTCGGCATGGTGCTCCTTCCGCTACCGGTGATCTTAGGGATGCCGGGTCGCCGGATACGGACGTCGGACGCTTTAGTCTCCAAGTGGAGATAAAAAGTTATCCGCCCGTTACATCCGATGCGAGTGCGGAC
>JBASAE010000578.1:0-2413 GCA_049654285.1 Microbacterium sp. | reverse complement strand
GCGCCGGCTCGCGATCCTCGGCGGCGCCGACGGTCCGATCCTCGATCGCGTGCCCGGCGAGACCCCGCGCTTCGTGCAGATGTTCTTCGTGCTCGCGGGCACCGCGCTCGTCTCGGCGCTGTCGATGCTGTTCGCGCTCACCACCGGTGTGCAGGTCGCCGTCTGGCTGGCCGTGCCGATCGCGGTCGTCTGGGCGCTCATCATCTTCAACCTCGACCGGTTCCTCACCTCGACCATGACCGCGACCCGCAGCGTCTGGAAGCTCATCGGCCTCGCCGTGCCGCGGGTGCTGATGGCCGCGCTGATCGGCTTCGTCGTCGCCGAGCCGGTCGTGCTGCAGGTGTTCCACAATGACATCGCGCGCGAGGTCGCCGCCACCAACATCGTGCAGGCTCAGGACGATCAGAACGCCCTGGAGTCCGGTCCGGAGAAGAAGGCGCTGGACGCCGCGAAGGAGCGCGTCGCCGCTCTGGAGAGCCAGGCCGCCACGGGCATCGTGGCCGGCGCCGACGGCGCCTCGGCCTCACAGGCGTCCGCGCAGTCGACGGTCGACGAGGTGACCAAGAAGATGGCGGACCAGCAGAAGGTCATCGACGACGCCCGTGCGCTGTACCAGTGCGAGCTGACCGGCGAGGGTGCCGGAACGGTGCCCGGCTGTACCGGCGTGAACGGCGAGGGCACCAGCTCGGACGCCGCGGAGGCACAGCTCACACAGGCCCAGCAGACCTACGACGCCCTGGCCGCCCAGCTGCGCACCGCCAACGAGCAGCTGTCCAGCGCCGACGCCGCGGCGAAGAGCGAGACCACCGCATCCGAGACGACGAACCGTCAGCAGGCCAAGGACGAGCTGCCTGCGGCCCGCACGACCTACGATCAGGCGCTGGCCGCCTACAACGCCCGGGCCGACTCGGTGGCGCAGGGCAACGCCGGCGCGATCGGGCTGCTCAGCCAGATCAGCGGACTGAACCGCCTCGGCGCGAAGGAGCCGACGATCTTCTGGGCGCACTGGCTGATCGCCGCGCTGTTCTTCATGATCGAGCTGCTGCCGGTGCTGGTGAAGGTGCTGACCAGCTTCGGCGAGCCGAGCCTGTACGAGAGGGCCGCCGAGATCCGCAAGCAGGTCGAGTCGGACCGCCTCAGCACCGAGGGCTTCCGCGACCGGGCGGCCGTCATCGCCGCGGCATCCGCGCCCGACCCCGCGCCGGCCTCGGAGCCCGCGCCCGCCTGATTCGGCGCGGCCGGTGCATGCCCTGACGCGAGTAGCGTTGAGGGATGGTCGAGTATCGCTATCTGGGCAACAGCGGGTTCAAGGTCTCGGAGATCACCTACGGCAACTGGGTGACCCACGCGTCGCAGGTGAGCGACGACGCGGCGGTCGCCACGGTGCACGCCGCGCTGGACGTCGGCATCACGACCTTCGACACGGCCGACACCTATGCCAACACGGCCGCCGAGGTCGTGCTGGGCAAGGCGCTCGCCGGGCAGCGCCGTGAGGGGGTGGAGATCTTCACGAAGGTGTACTTCCCCACCGGCGAGAAGGGACCGAACGACACCGGGCTGAGCCGTAAGCACATCCGCGATTCGATCGACGGATCGCTGCGCCGCCTCGGTGTGGAGTACGTCGACCTGTACCAGGCGCATCGCTACGACCACGAGACGCCGCTGGAGGAGACCATGCAGGCCTTCGCCGACGTGGTGCGGCAGGGCAAGGCGCTGTATATCGGCGTCTCGGAGTGGACCGCGGAGCAGCTCCGTGAGGGACACGCGCTGGCGAGGCAGCTCGGCGTGCAGCTCGTCTCGAACCAGCCGCAGTACTCCATGCTGCACCGCGTGATCGAGGGCAGGGTGGTGCCGGCGTCCGAAGAGCTCGGCATCTCGCAGATCGTGTGGTCGCCGATGGCGCAGGGCGTGCTGAGCGGCAAGTATCTGCCCGGTCAGCCGGTTCCGGACGGATCGCGCGCGACCGATCCGCACTCCGGGGCGCACTTCATCGAGAGCCTCCTGCGCGACGAGATCCTCGAGGCGGTGCAGCGGCTGAAGCCGATCGCCGCCGAGGCGGGGCTCACCATGCCGCAGCTCGCGATCGCGTGGGTGCTGCAGAACCGGAACGTCGCGGCGGCGCTGGTGGGGGCGTCGCGTCCCGAGCAGCTCGCCGACACGGTCACGGCGAGCGGCGTCGTGTTGGACGCCGATACGCTGGCCGCGATCGACACGGCCCTCGCCGGCGTCGTGAACGACGACCCCGAGGACACCTACACGGTCTCCCCGAAGACGCGCCTGGTCTGAGCGATCTCAACGCGCCGAGACGGCAAGCCCCCGCCGAGACGGTGCCCTGGCACCGCAGTCTCGGCGGGGGCGCGCCGTCTCGCGAACCCCCTCAGGCGGTCGCGAACACCGCGCCGGGGTTGAGCAG
>JBASAE010000577.1:0-6232 GCA_049654285.1 Microbacterium sp. | reverse complement strand
GATCAAGGGGGTGTCCCGTCGATGTCGAGTCGTGCACCATAGAGATCCCTCCCTCCCCTGGGGGGACGAGAGAGAGTGGACTAGGTGAACGTAAAAAAGGATGTCCGAAAGGCCGCAGAAGCCACCTCCTGGAACCCGATGCGGGTTGTCAGCGGATGGGGCGTGCGCAGCAGCCACGCTTACGTCGCTGGCCTCGCCGCGATAGGGGTCTCCCTGACCAGCTGGTTGATCTCTCGCGGAAGGAAGGACAGCAAAGCCCAGTCAGACCGCTGGGGACTTTTCATCGGCCAGTGGGCGCCAACCCTCATCGCCATCGGGATCGCCCTGAAACACGAGGAGAAGTAACAACATGCACGTGATCGCAATCATCGCCCGGGTGCTCATCATCATCGGCGGCATCAACTGGGGACTTGTCGGGGCGTTCGACTTCAACCTCGTCGACACCCTCTTCGGCGCGGGGTCCGCAGGATCGAGGATCGTGTACGTCCTGGTCGGAATCGCCGCACTGGTCGCGCTCATCGATCTCCTCGCCATTCGAAAGACGCGCGAACCCGTCCGATCCGGAACGATCTGAGACCGGTCGCAGGAGCCCAAGGACCGCCCCGCTCCTCCGAGGAGGAGCGGGGCGGTACGCGGCTTGTGAACGAAGCCCCCGGGCGACATGACTTGAGGTCGGAGATCTTCCGGGGGTCTTGGGTGGAGTTCTCCACTTTCTATGCTCGAGCGGAGGTCTCGGATCGCGGCGAGGTCGCTGGCGTTGATCCCGTTGTAGGCGGTGCGGTCTGACCGGTCGATGAGGGCGGCGGCTTCGTTGGCTGAGATCCATTCATTTGGTTGTTTCATGTCCGTCTTCCTGTGGTAGCTTCTTCGAACTTTCGACACACGCGGAATGGGGAATCTGATGAGTAAGCCGACCATTCGCAGGCAAGTTCTCATGGGAGCCGTGTTACTCGCATTGTCTGTGATCGTTGCGGGGCTGGGATCGCTTGCCACGATCCCCAGCACGGATGGTGGGTGGTACGAAGACGCTGCGAAGGTGCCGTGGAGTCCGCCGAACGGGTTGTTCGGACCAGCGTGGTCGCTGCTCTACGCGATGATTGCCGTCGCAGGGTTCCTGATCTGGCGCTCCGGGTATGCCGGGGCTGGTGAGCGGAACCGAGCCCGACCAGCGCTGACCGTGTTCGGCGTGCAGATGGCACTCAACCTCGCCTGGACTCCCGTGTTCTTCGCCGGCTACCCGCTGGTCGGTGCAGCGGCGTGGTGGGCTGGCATGGTGGTGATCGTGCTGCTGATTGTGGCGGTGATCGTTTTGATCGTTTCTGCGTACCGCCACTCGAAGTCCGCGGCGTGGCTGCTCGTGCCGTATCTCGGGTGGCTGCTCTTCGCGTCGACGCTGAATGCGGGGATCATCGCGCTCAACTAGGCGCAGTGCTTCGGCCTGTGTGTTCGCTGACAAACCGCAAGATTTCCTCAAGCGGTGATGATCGCGGGGCAGTGGCACAGAGACTGGTAACCCCACCCGCGTATGTCCCCCGTGATGGCGACCGGGTGGAAGGGGGAACCTCACTCTTCCCCGCGGGGGTCTCGGTGTCCGGGGGGACGCGAGACCCCCGCATCCACCACGCGGAGAGCCGCTAAGCACGCTCACCGTTCGGTCCGGTTCTCGTCAGAGCTCGACGCGGATCGCATCGATCTCAGCGCGACCCCGCTAGGGCGGCCGGTGTACGAGAGCGCGGGGTTCACCCGCACGACCGCGCTCCGCAGGAAACTCGTGCTCTGACCCCGTCAGGCGCTCCGTTGACGAGCCATGGTGGGGAATGCGGCCCTCGTGCATCATGTTCATACGGGTGGATCGAGAAGGGATTCCTTGTGGAGAACATGCAGCGGGTCGCGGTGCTGGGCACCGGGGTGCTCGGATCACAGATCATCATGCAGGCGGCCTATCACGGCAAGGACGTGAAGGCGTACGACATCTCGGACGAGATCCTCGCGAAGCTTCCGGCTCGCTGGGAGTGGATGCGGGGCCACTACCGGAGCGATCTCCCGGACTTCGCCGACGAGGCCTTCGACGCGGCGATCGGCCGCATCTCGACGACGACGTCGCTCGCCGACGCGGTGTCGGACGCGGATGTCGTCGTCGAGGCCGTTCCCGAGAACCTCGAGCTGAAGAAGCAGGTGTGGGCGCAGGTCGGCACGGCGGCTCCCGAGGGCGCGATCTTCGCGACCAACACCTCGTCCCTCATGCCGAGCACGTTCGCAGACGCCACCGGGCGGCCGAACCGGCTCGGTACGCTGCACTTCGCGAACATGGTCTGGCGCTTCAACACGGGCGAGGTCATGGGGCATCCGGGGACGGACCCCGAGGTGCTCGATGCGCTGGTCGAGTTCGCCACCGAGATCGGACTGGTGCCGTATCGCGTGCGCAAGGAGTCCCCGGGGTACCTGCTCAACGGTCTGCTCATCCCGTTCCTCGACGCGGGCGCGAACCTCTATGTGAACGGCGTCGGCTCGGTCTCCGACATCGACGGCATCTGGCGCAAGGCGACGGGCTCGCCGCAAGGGCCGTTCGAGATCTACGACGTCGTGGGATTCAACGTCGCCTACAACATCGGGAAGAACAACCCCGTGCCGAGCGAGTTCACCGAGGTGCTCAAGCGCGGCATCGACAACGGCAAGACCGGGATCGCCGATGGCGAGGGCTTCTACGTCTACGACGGGCAGGGTCGGAAGACCGGTGTCTCCGACCAGTTCCCGGAGGTCTGGGGCGCCTGATCCCCGGGCGCCGGAGCGTCCGTCGGCGAGGAGCGAGTGCTCGCCGAACGGGGAGGCGCTCCGGGCGGACGCAGCAGCGCGAGGAACTGCTCGATGTCGGCGACCATGTCGACGGCGGGGTCGAGCATCCAGGCGTTCTGCAGCCCATCGGCGAGCGCGTGCGCCGCGCGCACGATCCAGGCGGGGTCGAGGTCGTCGCGCAGCTTGCCGGCCTGCTGCATCGCCGCGATCACCTCACGGCCGGGGGCGTCGAGCCATTCCTTGCGGGCCTGGAAGAACGCATGCGCGGGATGCGCGGGATCGCCGGCCTCGGCGGCGAGCTGTGCGTAGAGCTGCACGAGGCCGGGCACCGTGGCGTTGTGCCCGACGATCTCCAGGAACGCCGTCATGAAGTCGGCGTCGGCGTGACTGCGGGCATCCTGTTCGTCACGGGCCTGCAGGATCGCGACGAACAGCTCCTCCTTGGTGCCGAAGTAGTGCAGCAGGCCCGCCGGGCTGAGCCCCGCGGCGTCCGCGATGTCGCGGACGGACGCCCCGCGGTAGCCCTGTGCCGCGACGACGGCGAGCGCCGCCTGGAGGATCTCCTCGCGCTTCGCGATGCCCTTGGCGTACACAGGTCGTCGTGCCATGTCTCCAGCGTAAGCGCGCGGAGGGAAAAACCGAACAGGATTCGGAAAACTCTTGCGCGAGATGTCGAGGCCTGTCAGGATGTGGCCAATATCGAACACTGTTCGGTATCACCACGAACCGCTCAACGAGGAGCATCATGTCCCTACCCTCCGCGGACCCCGCGTCCCAGATCGCGCCCACCGGCAACATCGCCACCGAGCCGCCCGCCGCGGGCGAGCCGGCGGCCAGCCCGCCCGCGACCAGGCGGCTGCTGCCGAGCATGCTGGTCGCCGCGCTCACCCTGTTCGCCACCTACGGCGGCCTCATCGCGATCCTGCTGCCCACCCAGGTCGCCCTGATCGACGAGGCCCACAAGGTCGGCAACCTCGCGATCGTCACCACCACGTCGTTCGTCTTCACGTTGTTCGCCCAGCCGATCGCGGGTGCGCTCAGCGACCGCACCCGCTCACGGTTCGGCCGCCGGGCGCCGTGGATGGTGATGGGCGCGCTGGTCGGTGCGATCTTCCTCTTCGGGCTCGGCTCGTTGACCGACATCATCTGGATCACCGTGTTCTGGGTGGTGGTCCAGGTCGCGCTGAACTTCCTGCAGGCGCCGTTGACCACGATCACCGCCGATCGCTTCCCGCGCTCGAAGCGCGGCGGGGCGAGCGCGATGATCGGTCTGGGCACGCAGCTCGGCATGACCGTCGGCGTCATGCTCGCCGCGCAGGTCGGCACCCGGGTCGGCATCGGATACTCCGCGTTCGGCGGAGTGGTGCTCGTCGTCACCGTCCTGTTCGTGCTGATCAACCGGGACTGGTCGTCGAGGCAGTCCGCGGTCAGCGGCTTCAGCTGGGCGTCCTTCTTCACGGGCTTCTGGATCAACCCCCGCAGACACCCCGACTTCTTCTGGGCGTTCACCGCGCGGTTCCTGCTGATCCTCGGCTACTTCGCCGTCACCGCCTACCAGCTCTACCTGCTCACCGACTACATCGGCCTCTCGCTGCTCGACGCGCAGGGCGCGACCGTGACGATGACGCTCGCCGCCCTGGTTCCGACCCTCATCGCGATCATGCTCTCGGGGTGGTGGAGTGACAGGGTCGGGCGACGCAAGGTGTTCATCTACGTGGCATCCGCCGTGATGATCGTCGGGCTGCTCATGCCGCTGCTCATGCCCAGCCTGACCGGCATGATCGTGATGGCCGTGGTCAACGGCATCGGCTTCGGCCTGTACATGGCCGTCGATGCGGCGCTGATGACCGAGGTGCTGCCCAGCGAGGGCACCGACGCCGGCAAGGACCTCGGCATCCTCAACGTCGCGACCAACATCCCGCAGGCGCTCAGCGCGCCGATCGCGGCGATCATCATCGCGAACCTCGGCGGCTACGCCATGCTGTTCGTCTTCGCGATCGTGTTCGTCGTCCTCGCCGCCATCGCCACCGCCCCGATCAAGGGCGTCCGCTGACCACGTGAACGCTGACCGCTCGAAAGGGGCATCCATGACATCGACGAACGTCGAGACCGAGTACGTCGAGGTGCAGACGCACGCCGGACGCGTACGCGGCTGGTGGCGCGACACCGCCGGAGGGAGGGGGAACCCGCGTTCGGCGGCGTTCCTCGGCATCCCGTTCGCCGAGGCCCCGGTGGGCGAGCTGCGGTTCGCCGCGCCGGTTCCCCGGGCGCCCTGGACGGGCGTGCGGGACGCACTGGAGTTCGCGCCGACCGCGCAGCGCGGCGACCCCGGGGTGACGCTCATCCCGGAGCCCTCGATCCCGGGGGAGTCGACGCTGAACGTGAACGTCTTCACGCCGTCGCCGGCATCCGATCAGAGACTGCCTGTGCTGGTGTGGATCCACGGCGGCGGATACTTCGCCGGGTCGCCTGCGAGCCCCTGGTACGACGGGCGCAGCTTCAACCGTGACGGCGTCGTGACGGTGACGATCTCGTACCGGCTCGGCTTCGACGGGTTCGGCTGGATCGAGGACGCCCCGTCGAACCGAGGGGTGCGCGACTGGCTGCTCGCCCTGGAATGGGTGCAGCAGAACATCGCCGCGTTCGGCGGCGACCCCGCGCGCGTCACGATCGCCGGGCAGTCCGCCGGCGGCGGTGCCGTGATGACCCTGCTCGGCATGGAGGCCGCACAGCACCTGTTCCACGGCGTGTACGCGATCTCGGGAGCCCTCGCGGACGTGACGCCGGAGAAGTCCGAGGAGTTCGGGCGCTCGCTCGCGGCCGAGGCCGGGATCGCACCGACCCGGGCCGGCTGGTCGACCCTGAGTGAGGAGCGCGTGCTCGAGCTGCAGAAGAAGGCGACCGAGGTGAACCCCGATTCGCTGAACGACGTCGTCGAGCACGGGCTCCCGCTCGGGCCGACCATCGACGGGGAGCTCCTCCGGCGAGCCACGCCCGAGTCGCTGCGGGCGGGCGTCGGCGCCGACAAGCCGCTCGTGCTCGGCGCCACCGACGACGAGTTCACGATGGCGATGGGCGAGGCGGGGAAGGCGCTGGCGCTCGTGCCGAAGGGGATCCTGCTCGGCAAGCTCGGCGTGCCCAAGGCTGCGCGGAGGCCCTACCTCGCGGCGAACGCCGACGTCACAGCTCACGGCAAGGCGCGCCTCGCCGGGCGTGTGCTGACCGACCGGATGTTCCGGGTCGCGGTCCTGAGGATCGTCGCGGACCGCGGGGAGGCCCCGACCTGGGTCTACCGGTTCGCCTGGCCCTCGGGGCACTTCGGCTTCGCGGAGCACTGCCTCGACGTGCCGTTCTTCTTCGACTGCTTGGACGGTCCGGCGATGGAGCCGCTCGCCGGCCCGAACCCGCCGCAGGCGTTGGCCGACGAGGTGCACGCCGC
>JBASAE010000576.1:0-8831 GCA_049654285.1 Microbacterium sp. | reverse complement strand
GATCGAGCCGATCCGGGCGCTGGGGTACGGCCGGACCATGACCAAGCGTGGACCGAGCGCGTTCTTCGACACCGGCCTCGCGACCGTGCTGCGCAAAGACGGTGTCGACACGGTTCTGCTGGCCGGGGCCGTCACCTCCGGGTGCGTCCGAGCGACCGCGGTCGACGCCATGTCGCACGGGTTCGCGGTCGTGGTCGTCGCCGACGGCGTCGTCGACCGATCCCCGACATCCCACGCCGTCGCCCTGTTCGAGATGTCCATGAAGTACGCGGCGGTCGCCGCCGCCGACGACATCGCGGCGGTGCTGTCCGCAACCCTCGCAGCGTAAAGACGCGCTGTCTTCCGAACCCCCGAGAGAGGAAACGACCATGATGGGAAAGGCGATCGGCACGGCCGCGGCGGTGCTCACCGTCACCGCGCTGCTCAGCGGCTGCACGGGCACGCCCGAGGCTCCGGAGAAACCGGCCTCGTCGGAGTCCCCGCAGTCCTCCGGAGGCCTGCCGGCCCCGGAGACCAAGGACCTCAAGATCGGCGTCAGCGGCCTCGGCACGTCCTACCTGGGCATGCTCGCCGCCGTCGACACGCTCAACCAGGACGGCTGGAACATCGAGGTCGTCGAACTGGCGTCCGGTGACCTGATGGTGCAGGGCGTCGACTCCGGAGCGTTCCAGCTCGGGGTCGGCTCCATGCCCTCGGTCATGATCGCGGTCGAGAAGGACCGTCCGATGAAGATGTACATGGATCTCATCGGCCTGGACTGGACGGCCTACGGCAAGGCGGGCATCTCGGACTGCAAGGACCTGCAGGGCAAGAAGTACGCCGTGCACAGCGAGTCGTCGATCACGAACCTGCTCCCGCGCTATTGGATCGAACAGAACTGCGCCGGCACCAAACCGGACTGGATGATCATCCCGGGCTCGGGGAACCGCCTCATCGCCCTGGAGGCCGGGGAGATCGACGCGACGACGATGGAGCTCGCGGACGCGGTGCAGCTGAACGTCGAGTCCGGCGGAAAATACGAGAAGATCGCGATCTTCCGCGACGAGCTGCCGGGGATCATCGGCGCCACCCACTTCGGCAACAGCGACTTCATGGCCGCCAACCCGGGGACGATGGCGAACTTCGCCGCGGCGATGCTGACCGCGCAGCGCAGCTTCTCCGACCCGGCCGTCTTCAAGGCGGCGTTCCTGAAGTACCTGCCGGACGACTACAAGGACGGCCCGGTCCTCGATGAGATCGTCAAGGAGTACGGCGCGCTCGAGCTGTTCGCGCCGGACGGCGGGTTCACCGTCGACGCGATGGAGAAGACGGTCGACTTCTATCAGCAGGCCGGGGTCGTCGGCGACGGGCTGACCGCTGCGGAGCTGATGGACCGCGGACCGCTCGACACCGCGCTCAAGGCGCTGGGATAGGCGGCGACGGCCCGTGACGGACACGCGATCGCCGGTGAGGGAACGGGGACCCCGCTCCCTCACCGGCATGCTCGACAACCGGACGACGTACTTCCTCCTCGCCCTGGCGGTCTTCCTGATCGTCTGGGAGGCGGCGGCGCGCGCGATGGACCTCCTCCTGCTCCCCACGGTGGGCGAGACCGTCGTCGGGCTGTTCCACGTCCTGACCGACCCGGAGGTGTGGGTGGCGTTCGGACGCAGCAACCTCGCTCTGCTGGTGGGCTATGTCGCCGCGGTGGTCATCGGGATACCGGTCGGCATCCTGATCGGCCGCAGCGAGCCCGCGGACCGGGCGGCCGCCCCCTACATCGCGATCCTCATCGTGACGCCCATGGCCGGGATCATCCCGCTGGTGATCATGGCCCTCGGGCTCACGCTCGCCGCCGCATCCGCCCTGGTCTTCGTCTTCGCGGTGCCGATGGTGATCGTGAACACCCGGGCCGGGGCGCGGGGGGTCGACGTCGGCCAGATCGAGATGGCCCGGAGCCATCTCGCCTCGCGCGCCGCCCTGTTCCGGTTCGTCTATCTGCCGGGATCGCTGATCGGGATCATGTCCGGCCTCCGCCTGGCGCTCGGGAGGGCCGTCGCGGGGATGGTCCTGGGGGAGCTCCTTCTCGTGGCCACCGGCATCGGCGGCCTCATCCTGCACTACCAGTCGAAATACCAGTCCGGAGAGCTCTACGCCGTGGTGCTCCTGGTCCTGGTCGAAGCGTGGCTGCTCGCCGCCGGTGTGTCCCGCCTGGAGCGGGCGACGACCTGGTGGGCGCTCACCGCGGACAAGGAGAAGAGCCGATGATCCGGATCTCGAACGTTTCCAAGGACTTCGTCACCGCGAAGGACGAGACCGTCCACGCGCTCGCCGACGTCAGCCTCGACATCGAGCGCAACGAGTTCCTCACCCTGCTCGGCCCCAGCGGATGCGGCAAGACCACCCTGTTGAGGATGATCGCCGGGCTGGAGACGCCGGACTCCGGGTCGATCGAGATCGACGGACGACGGATCGACGGCCCGGGCCGAGAACGGGCGATGGTCTTCCAGGGGTTCGCCCTCCTGCCGTGGATGAGCGTGCTCGACAACGTCGCCTTCGGGTTGCGCATGCGCGGGATGAAGAAGGCCGAGCGGGAGCAGCGCGCCGCGGAGACGATCGAGATGGTCGGCCTCGGCGGCTTCGAGCGCAAGCATCCGCGCGAGCTCTCCGGCGGGATGCAGCAGCGGGTGGGCCTTGCCAGGGCGCTCGTGGTCCGTCCCGAGGTGCTGCTCATGGACGAGCCGTTCAGCGCCGTCGACGAACAGACCCGGCGGGTGCTCCAGGAGGAACTGCTGGCCATCTGGGAGGCCCAGCAGATCACCGTGGTCTTCGTCACCCACTCGATCGACGAGGCGATCCTGCTCGGAGACCGCATCGTGATGCTCTCGCCGCGTCCCGGTCGTCTCGACTCGATCGAGGAGGTCGGGATCGGACGACCGCGCTCGCAACACCTCGACTCCGTGGAGTCCGTCCCCGAATGGGTGGCGCTGAAGGGATCGCTCTGGGAGCGGCTGCGCTCGCAGCAGCCGGACCGGTCCGCGCCGGTCCTCGAGTCCGACGCGGGAGGGCTGGGCCGTGGTCAGTGAGGCGACCGTGCCGGTGGGCGCCGTCGGCCTGAGCGCACGCAGGATCTCCCGACCCGCGCTGATCCCCGTCGTCAGCGTGGTCGCGGGTCTGGTGCTCTGGGAGGTCGTTGCGCGCGTCTGGCAGGTCTCCTTCTTCCCTCCGGCGAGCAGCGTGCTCGTCAGGATGGCGGAGCTGCTGCTCGGCGGGAAGGCCGCGCCGCTGCTGCTGGCGAGCATGGCCGACCTGCTGATCGCCTTCGTGTTCTTGGCGGTCGTCGGCGTCGTCGTCGGGCTGCTCATGGGCATCTTCTGGCGCGTCGACGGAGCGCTGCTGCCGTTCGTGACCGCGCTGCTCGCCGCGCCGGTCATCGTCTTCGCGCCGGTGTTCTTCGCCGTCTTCGGCTTCAGCAGGATCACGGTGCAGGCGATCATCGTCGTGCACTGCGTGTTCGTCATCATCAGCAACGTCAGGGACGGCGCCCGCTCGGTGCGTGCGGACCAGGCCGAGATGGCGCGGTTGTTCGGCGCGAACTGGTGGCAGCACGCCGTCTTCGTCGTGCTGCCCGCGTCGATGCCGCTCGCCGCCGCGGGGCTGCGGATCGGCTTCGGTCGCGCGGTGAAGGGCATGATCAACGGCGAGATGTTCATCGCCGTGGTCGGCCTCGGCGGGATGCTCGTCTCCGCCGGGCGCGTCTTCGACGCGGAGGGCGTGCTGGCCATCCTGGGGCTGACGGTGCTCGTCGCGCTCATCGGCACCTCGTTGCTCAGCCTCATCGAGCGACGTCTTCTGCACTGGTATCTGTGAAGCGGCTTCCGCACAGCGCGCCGCATCCCCATCGACGGTCAGGAGGCCACGGAGGATGACCCGAGTTCATTTCATCGACACCACGATCAGGGACGGCCAGGGCAGTCTCTGGGCGACCAGCATGCGGACCGCCCACATGCTGCCCGCGCTCGAGGTCCTCGATCGCGCCGGATTCGATTCGATCGAGTTCCTCGCGTTCGGAAGCCGGTTCAAGAAGTTCGTCAGGCACCTGAGGGAGAACCCCTGGGACTGGATCCGGATGGGGGCAGCGCGGGCCGAGAACACACCCCTCCGCTGGCACGGGAGCATCGACACCGAGCGGATGAGCGGTGTCATCCCTCCGGAGATCGGCGAGCTGCTCGTGCAGAAGGTCGTCGACCTCGGCATCACGCAGACCAGGACGGGGAACAACTGGAACAACTTCGACGGGATGCCTGCGGAGCTGAAGCGATACGACCGGCTCGGCATGACGCCGGTGATCAGCCTGATGTACTCGGTCTCCCCACGCCACGACGACGAGTACTACGTCCGAAAGGCCGTGCAGCTGGCCTCGATGAATCCCTACCGGATCTGCCTGAAGGACGTGTCGGGGCTGCTGACCCCAGACCGCATCCGCGAGCTGGTCCCTCGGCTCCTCGCGGCCACGGAGGGCGTCACCTGGGAGTTCCACGGCCACTGCAACAACGGACTCGGCCCGCTGAACGCGATCGAGTGCGTCAAGGCGGGCATCCGATACATCCATACGGCGGTCCCGCCGCTGTCGGACGGCGCCTCCCAGCCCTCGGTCTACACGCTCGCCTCGAACCTGCGGGTCCTCGGCTACGAGGTCGACGTCGACGACTCGATCCTCGGACCGGTCACCGACCACCTCACAGAGGTGGCGCGTCGGGAGGGTTTCCCGACCGGAGCCCCCGCGGAGTTCGATCTCCGGCTCTACGAGCACCAGATCCCGGGCGGGATGATCTCCAACCTCAGGCATCAGCTCCGGCTCGCGGGCATCGAGGACCGGCTCGAGGAGGTGCTCGCGGAGACCCCCCGGGTCAGGGCGGACTTCGGCTACCCGATCATGGTGACGCCGCTTTCTCAGTTCGTGGCGTCGCAGGCGACGCTCAACGTCGTCACCGGCGAGCGCTATGGAAGCGTCACCGACGCGACCATCGAGTACGCGCTGGGACGCCACGGCGGACAGGAGGCGATCGAGCTGATGGACCAGAACGTGCGTGACAAGATCCTCGATCGCCCGCGGGCGGCGGAGCTCTCCGTCTCGGATCCACGGCCGCCGACGATCGCGGAGCTCCGCGACCGCTTCGGGCACGACGTGGCCGATGAGGATCTCATCCTGATGTCGATCGTCGGCGCGGACACGATCGACGTCGTGGGACGGGCGCTCGACCCGAGGACGCATGAGTTCCCCCGCGCGAGCGCGGTGGTCGACCTGGTCTCGGGAGTGCTCGGACGCACGGCCGGGCGATCGGTGTCCATCCACGGGCGCGGCTTCGCGCTCACCGTGGACCGTTAGGAGCAGCAGAGTGGCGAAGCCGCAGGAAGAGGGGGAGGTCCCGATGGAACTGACACAGGACGAGATCGAACGGATCATGCGGATCCTGAGCGATGCGGACTTCGAGTACTTCGAGGTGAGGGTCGGCGACAGCAGCATGGTCGTCAGCAGGCGTCCGATCGCGGGGCAACCGCGAGCGGCATCCGCCGATCCCGTTCCCGCAGCGGTGGCCGCAACGCCGGAGGCGGCTGTGACCGGGCCCGCGCCGTCGCCGGTCTCTCCGGCGCGGAGCGCGGCGGCCGATGCAGAGGGACCGGCCGGCGACGTCGTCGCGGCGCCGATGGTGGGGGTGTTCTACAGCGCGCCGGAGCCGGGGGCGGAGCCGTTCGTGATCCCGGGCGCAGTCGTGAGGCAGGGGCAGACGATCGGCCTCATCGAGGTGATGAAGATGTTCAACGCCGTGCAGGCGCCGGCCGACGGCGTGATCCGGGAGTGCCTCGTGGCGAGCGAGGAGTTCGTCGAGTACGGCCAGGCGCTGTTCCGCATGCAGGTCTCATCGTGACCTTCTCCCGGCTGCTGGTCGCCAATCGGGGCGAGATCGCCGTCCGGATCATCCGGGCGTGCACGGCGCTCGGCATCGAGACCGTGCTCGCGGTCTCCGACGCGGACCGGGACACGCTCGGCGCGCGGCTGGCCGATCGCACCGTGTGCATCGGTCCGGCCCGGTCGAGGGACAGCTATCTGAGCATTCCGGCGATCCTCTCGGCCGCAGCCGGAACCGGCGCCGAGGCGATCCATCCCGGTTACGGGTTCCTGGCCGAGAACGCGGAGTTCGCCGAGGCCTGCCGCGACTCGGGGATCGTCTTCGTCGGCCCGTCACCCGAGGCGATACGTCGGATGGGGGACAAGATCTCCGCGCGCGAGGCGGCCCGCCGGATCGGAGTGCCGCTCGTCCCGGGCGTGGACGGGGTCTCCGATCCCGAACAGGCGCTCCAGGCGTCCGCGGAGATCGGTCTGCCGGTCGTGCTCAAGGCCTCGGCCGGGGGCGGTGGGAAGGGGATCCGGGTGGTCCGCTCGCTCGATCGGCTGGCGGACGAGTACGTCAGCGCCGCCGCGGAGGCGGAGGCGAACTTCGGCGACAGGGCCCTCTTCCTCGAGCGGTTCGTGACCTCCGCCCGGCACATCGAGGTGCAGGTGCTCGGGGACCGGTTCGGCCGCGTCGTCAGCCTGGGCACCCGGGACTGCTCGACGCAGCGCCGCTACCAGAAGCTCATCGAGGAGGCCCCGGCCACCGGCATCCCCGACCGGGTCCGCGACGCGATGGAGCGCGATGCGGTGGCGCTGGCGGCGGGGATCGCGTACGAGGGCGCCGGCACGATCGAGTTCATCTACGACGTGGACGCCGCCGAGTACTACTTCCTGGAGATGAACACGCGCATCCAGGTCGAGCACCCGGTGACCGAGATGGTCACCGGTGTCGACCTCGTCGCGCTCCAGCTGCGGATCGCTGCGGGGGAGCCGCTGCCGGGCGATCTGTTCAGCGGAGTGCCGCAGGGGCACGCGATCGAGTGCCGCATCGCCGCCGAGTCACCGGAGCACGACTTCCGTCCTGCACCCGGGCGGATCACGGCGTGGCACGTGCCGTCCGAGGACGGGGTCAGGGTCGACAGCCACGTCTACGACGGCTACGTCGTGCCGCCCTACTACGACTCCCTGCTGGGGAAGGTCATCGTGCACGGCGTCGATCGCGAGGACGCCATCGCCAGGATGGGTCACGCGCTGGAGCGGATGCGCATCGACGGGGTCCCGACGACGGCGGAGTACCTCCGCCGGATCGTGGTGTCGGAGGACTTCCGGGAGCAGCGGGTGACGACCTCGTGGCTGTCGGGACGGACGGTCTGAGGCCATCCGCCCCCGGACGGCCGTGGCGGCCGGCCCACTGGGTCAGTCGTCGAGCAGCGCCGCGGCGTACATCGGGCGGGCGGCGTCGGCGCTCGGCGGATGGAAGAGCCCGGCCGTGGCATCCCGGAACAGCCGGCTCAGCTCGTGCGCATTGCCGAAGCCGCTGCCGCTCGCGCACATCAGGGCGACCTCGGCGGTGCGCCGTGCCGCGGTGGACGCGTTGATCCGGGCGCTCACCAGCCGCAGCGGCCAGCCCGCACCGTGGTCGGCGAGCTCGTCGAAGTCACGGCAGTACGCCTCCAGCTGCGCCGGAACCGCCATGTACTCCAGATGCGCATCGGCCAGCCGTGCCCGCGTCTCGGGGACCTCGGCGTAGGTCGTGCCCGCCTTCGCCGACCTCCGCGCCTTCAGCCCGGCGGCTGCCAGCTGCAGCGCGCGCTGTGCGACGCCGGCGTACACCGAGCCGATCAGCAGCTGGAAGTTGCTCGTGATCGCGAACGTCAGCAGATCGGGGTGTCGGCCGGCGGGGACGCGCCGGGACACCCGTTCCGGCCGCATCCGGACGTCCTTCAGGATCGTCGCGCGGCTCTGCGAGGCGCGCATGCCCAGGACGTCCCAGTCGTCGGAGACCGTGATGCCCGGCTCCGTGCGTTCGATGAACCCGTAGATCAGCATCTCGTCGTCCGAGGCGTCCCTGCCGTGCACGATCAAGCGCGTCCACACCGGCGACAGCGAGGTGAAGATCTTCACGCCCGAGATCAGGTAGCCGCCGTCGTCCTGCGGCACGGCGGTCGAGTTCGAGCCCTGCAGCACCCAGTCGTTGGACGGCTCGCTGATGCCGAAGGCGAAGATCTCGCCGGCGGCGGCCTCCTCCAGCACCCAGTCCAGCGAGTGGTCGCCGCGGGCGGCCATGGCGTGCACGACGCCGGTGCACATCAGGTGCATGTTGATCGCGAGCGCCGTGGCGGGGGCTGCGGTCGCGAGGCGCTGCTGCAGCCGCGACACCTCGCCCAGGCCCAGGCCCGCTCCGCCCAGCTCCTCCGGCACGAACAGGCGGAGGTATCCGGCATCCTTCAGCTCGGCGAGGTCCTCATCGAAGAACCGGTTCTCGCGGTCGTACACCGCGGCGCGCTCGCGGAACCGCTCCAGCAGATCGTCGGGCAGATAGTGCTCGGCGAGGGCGGCGTGCCGCGCTGGGGAGTTGTCGGTCATCGGGGATTCCCTTCCGCGCGCCGGAGCACCAGCGCGCCGTTGTGGCCGCCGAACCCGAACGAGTTCGACAGCACCGTGCGGATCGGATGCACACGGGCATCCGTCACGATGTCGACGTCCGCGAACTCCGGGTCGTCGAGATTGATCGTGGGCGGCAGGATGCCGGTGCGCAGGCTCTGCACGGCGATGACCGCCTCGACCGCGCCGGAGGCGCCGAGCAGATGCCCGGTGGACGACTTCGTCGCGGTGATCGGGATGCGGGCGGCATGTGCACCGAGGGCGGCGCGGAGGGCCGCGAGCTCGGCGGCGTCCCCGGCAGGGGTGCCGGTGCCGTGGGCGTTGACGTGGTCGACGGCCTCCGGGGCGAGGC
>JBASAE010000575.1:0-2998 GCA_049654285.1 Microbacterium sp. | reverse complement strand
GTTCCCGAGGCCGCGCCGGAGCCGCACGTCGCTCCGCGCCGCCGGTCGCGGGCGATCCGCAAGATCGTCGCCCTCGGCGCGACCGCGGGCGTCATGGGCGTGGCGGGTCTCCTGGCCGTGTCGATGACGGTGCCCGCCGAGGCGATCGCCGCCGTGCAGGGCGCGGACGTGCCGCAGGCGGCATCCGCCGGTGCCGCGTCGATGTCGGTGAAGAACGTCGCCGATCAGCAGATCCAGGCGTTCGTGGCATCCTCCGAGGTGAAGAACGAGGACCTGCATCGCTCCGAGGACTACTCGACCGCATCGCTGATCGACCTCGCGGCGCAGGAGGGCATCGCCTACTCGAACAGTCTGTACACCAACGACGTGGATGCCGCGATCCAGTGGCCGTTCCCGGTGGGGGTGGCGATGAGCTCCGGCTTCGGCGGGCGCTGGGGTGCGATCCACGAGGGCATCGACCTCGTGCCGGGCGCCGGGGCACCGATCCAGGCGATCGCGGACGGTGTCGTGCGCGAGGCGACCGAGGACGGTGGCGCGTACGGTGTGACGATCTACATCGACCACATGGTCGACGGCAAGCTCGTCACCAGCCACTACGCGCACATGCAGTACGGCTCGCTGCGGGTGAAGACCGGCGACAAGGTCAAGGTCGGGCAGATCATCGGCCTGGTCGGCAATACCGGTCGTTCGTACGGGGCGCACCTGCACTTCGAGATCATCATCGACGGGCAGAAGGTCGACCCGCTGCCGTGGATGTACGCGAACGCCGGTCGATACGACGGAGTCACCCCGGTTTCGTGAGCGCGGCTCCGGGATGCTATTCTCTTCTAGTTGCCTGAAATCAGGCGGCACGCCCCGATAGCTCAGTGGCAGAGCACTTCCATGGTAAGGAAGGGGTCGTCAGTTCAATCCTGACTCGGGGCTCGCAGCACTTGTCTCAAGTGCACTGCGGCAGGGTAGCTCAGTTGGTGAGAGCGCACGACTCATAATCGTGAGGTCGCGGGTTCAAGCCCCGCTCCTGCTACCAAGACCCCTGGAATCCCGCGAGATTCCGGGGGTTCTCTGTCTCTCGGCAGGGCCGGATCGGGCGCCGACTCAGACACGGGCGGGGTCCGGCTCGACTTCCTGGATTTCGGAGTTGGCGTTCTGGGAACATGGGACCATGTGTACACGGTTGCTGTGGTCTTCTGAAGGCGTCCCTGGGCGAGGGCATGTGCTCGTCGCCCGTGGCATGGATTGGTACGAGGACGCGAGAACAGTGCTCGCCGTGCGTCCCCGCGGCACGGAGAGGGAGAGCCGTCCGGGCGACCCGGCCAGTTTCACGTGGACGTCGAAGTACGGCAGCGTCGTCGCTCTCATGTACGGCAAGCTCGTCGCCGACGGCATGAACGAGGCCGGCCTGCAGTCGAGTGGCCTCTACCTCGCCGAATCCGACTACGGCGAACGTGACCCCGAGCGTCCCCCGATCGACCTCTACATCGTGATCCAGTACATGCTCGACAACTTCGCCACTGTCGCCGACGCTCTCGGCTGGTTGAAGGAGAGCCGGGTGCAGATCGTTCCGCTGGACATCGGGGGGCGCCCGGGCTCCGGACACATCTCCCTTGCCGACTCATCGGGCGATTCCGCGATCATCGAGTATCTCGACGGAGAGCTGAGCCTGCATCACGGACCCGAGTACAGCGTGATGACGAACTCTCCGCCGTATGACGAACAGCTCGAGCTCGAGCGCCACTACACGGGCCTCGGCGGAGATGCCCCGCTCCCGGGAGGGCATGATTCGCGGGACCGCTTCGCCCGTACGGCGTTCTACTCGGCACAGCTCCCGGCGACCGATGATCTGCGTCTCGCGACCGCGCAGGTGTTCAGCGTGCTGCGCAACGCGGGAATCCCGTACGGCATCGGCAACATCGCCGTGCCGAACGGGGCGACGACGCGCTGGCGCACGGTCTCTGATCTGACGAACCGCCGCTACTACTACGAGTCCACCATGTCGCCGAATGTGGTCTGGGTCGAGTTCGACAAGGTGTCTTTCGAGCCCGGGCCCGAGCTGCTCCTCGACGCAGAGGCCCCCGACATCGCAGGCGAACAGAGCACCGCATTCACCGCTGCATGACGGTGTCGCCGTTCCTGTGACAAGACGAAACCCCCGGGTCTCCGGGGGTTTCGTCTTTCCGGTGTCTCAGGCGTTCCAGGGGAACGGACGCTCCTTGTCCAGGGTGGCGTCGCGGCCGACCTCGGCCAGCGGGGTGCCGGCGGCACGGACGCACAGCCACTTCAGCGGCACGGAGCTGTCCGGCAGGCAGCGCAGGGCGTGCTGCACGCCGGGGCCGACCCGCACCACGGAGCCGGGGGCGAGCGGCAGCACATCGTCGTCCGCGGCGAACTCGCCGTGGCCGTCGATGACGATGTAGATCTCCTCGAGCTTGGCGTGCGCGTGCCAGTACGGGGACTCTCCGCCGGGCTCGGTGGAGTTCACCGACATCCCGCTGAACTCCGCGCCGAGGTCCTTCTCGACGAACGTCTTGCCGTCCCAGGAGTCCAGGGCGCCGATCTCGATGGTCGTGTAGTCGCTCATGCCCCCACGCTAGCCGACCGGCGGCGTGCTACTCCGCCACCTCGATCCGCACGCCCGCGTCGTCGAGCACCGAGCGCAGCGGGCGCAGGATCGGGGCGTCGCTGACGATCGTGCTGATCTCCTCCAGCTCGCACACCCGGAAGAACTCGGTGCGGCCGATCTTCGAGGATTCCGCCACCACGATCGTGCGCCGGGCGGATCGCATCATCTGCCGCGCGGTCGCCGCCTCGAGCTCGCTGGCGGTCGAGATGCCCAGGCGCGCGTCCACACCGCCGACGCCGATCACGGCGACATCGACGGCGATGCCGAGCAGCGCCTGCTCCGCGACCGGACCGGTCGACTCCATCGACTCCGCGCGCACCAGCCCGCCGGTCGCCATGACCTGGAAGTCGTCGTTCGGCGCCATCTCGTAGGCGATGC
>JBASAE010000574.1:0-8392 GCA_049654285.1 Microbacterium sp. | reverse complement strand
ACTCCAGCAGTGTGAGGTCGAGGGCACCGGCGACGGCGGCCATCATCTCGCTGGACGGATCCTTGAGACCTCGTTCGATCTCGGAGAGGTACTGCGGCGAGATGCCGGCGGACGCCGCGGTCTCGATGAGCGTGTCGCCGAGCTCGCGCCGTCTGCGGCGCAGCTCGGCGCCGAGCAGCTCACGCCACAGCGGCTCCGGCGCGCGTGACGGGCGACGGCGGGGGAAGGGGACGATCTCGGCCATGCCTCACGGTACGTCGCCGGAGTCCGCGGCTGCCAGACCTTCCGCTCTGAGCAGAAGCGCGCCCGCCGGCCCGCCACACCTGCACGACCGCGACACACCTGCACGACCAGATCCGTGATTCCGTCGTGCATCCGTTCCCCGGTCGTGCACGTGTGCCCAGGAATCAGCGGCGCCGCGTCGCCACGGCGTGCGCCAGCCCGATCGTCAGCCACTCGCCTCCGGCGAGGGCGATGAGGCCGAGCGGGCCTCCGGCGATCACGATGTCGGATGCCAGCAGCACCGCCCCGATCACGGCGAGCAGCCACCCCGCGGACGGGATGCCGATCGCGATGAGCACCGCCAGCAGCACGATGGCCGCGACCACCGGCCACGCCCACACGCTGCCGAGCGGCGTGTCCGGGTATGCGGCGGCCTGTGCGACGAGGACCGGGACGGCCACCCCGAAAGGCGCCAGCACGAGCAGGGCCCCCGCGATCCGCCAGACGATGCCGAAGCCGCCCCCGCGAAGCCGGGTCCACACGATCAGGGCCGCCCAGGACAGCATGGCGCTCGGCAGGAAGAAGAACCCGATCGAGAAGCCCCCGATCACGACCATCACGAGGAGGATCACGGCGGAGGCGATGGTCGTGCCGAGCCGCGCCCTCCGTGGCACGACCATCGGGACCACGGCGACCAGGGCGGGCACCAGTGCGATGAGCGCGACCCATGGACCGTTCACCTGCACCAGCGTCCGCGGCCCCGCCGAGGTCGAGTACGACGGAAGCAGGAGGGCGACCGCGACGGCGGTCACCAGCGCGAGGACCGCCGCTGTCCCCTGCAGCACCCACCATGCCCGATCCGCCGTCGCGTCGTCCGCCCCGAACTGCTCCCTCGCCTGCTCGGCGATCTCGGCGGGTGCACCGAGCCCGGCGATGACCTCGTCGATCGGTCTACCCGCTTCCGCGGCGTCCGCGAAGTGCCCGCGCAGATCGTCCAGCACCGCCTCGCGGTGCGCGGGAGCGGTGCCGCGCGTCATCCGCTCGACCGATCGCAGGTACTCGTCCTCAGTGGTCATCGCAGCCCCTCCAATACGGCGTCGACCTCGGCGCCGAGCGTGCGCCAGACCCCGGCGAACACGCGCAACTGCGCCGTTCCCGCCGGGGTGATCGTGTAGTAGCGACGCGGCCTTCCGCCGCCGACCGCCTCGGTGCGGGTGTCGACCACGCCGCCGTCGCGCATGCGCGCCAGCAGCGGGTACAGGCTTCCCTCGCTCGCGATCAGCCCGCGTGCCTGCAGGTCGGTCGCGAGCTCGAGTCCGTACCGCTCGGACTCTGCGAGCAACGCCAGCACGCAGTACTCCAGCACCCCCTTGCGGAGGTTGGTGGCGATGCGCTCGGCACTCTCGGTCATGGGCTCAGCGTAATCTTGCATCGCAAGTATTGCAATACAAGGTTACATCGACCTCCGTCGCCGCCGACGCGACGACGGAGGCGACGGAGTGGGGCAAGCCCATAGGGGCCGCGGCGTAGACTGGAGGGGACTTCGGAGGATCCATGCCCGCCCCTTCCCGCCCGCTCGGTGTGCGCCACGCGCAACTCTTCCGTGCCGCGCTCGCCGCGGCCGCCGCGTTGATGGTGACCTTCTCGCAGGACCACTCGGCGGCCGTCGGGATGGCGGTGTTCAGCGGCTTCGCGCTCTCGACCTCGCTCGTGCTGGTCATCTCGGCGTGGCTGGTCTATCCGGCCGGACGCCGGTGGTGGGTGCTCATCAACGCCGCGGCGTCCTTCGTCATCGGCATGTTCGCCAGCGTCCCGGCCCTGCGCACCCCCGCGGTGTTCTTCGGGCTCGTGATCGGCTGGGCGGTGTTCACCGGCCTCTGGGAGCTGATCGCCGGTCTGCGCGCCCGCGGCGCGGAGGGTGCCCGTGACCAGGTCCTCACCGGAGCCCTCGGCCTGCTGCTCGGCCTCGCGCTGGCGCTCGTCCCGGTGATCCCGAACGGGAACATCGAGGCCATCATCGCCGGCGTCGGGGTCTTCGGCGGGTACGCCGCGATCGTCGCCGTGCTGCTCGGCATCGCGGGCCTCACGCCGCGCGCGGGCGCTCGGGCGACCACACCGGCCGTCGAGGCCGAACACGGAGGAGCGTCATGACCGAACCCGCGCCGACCCGTCGCGACATCCTGCGGCCGCTGCATCTGGTGGGGCTCGCGGCCGTCGCGGGAGTGTTCGCCGCCATCGTCACGATGGTCTCGACCGGCGCCTTCACCGACCGGGTGAACGACGCGCTCGCCAAGGGCACCTATCAGGGCATGCCGCCGATCATCCTCGGCCTCGTGGTCGGTGGCGGAGCCTTCATCGTCACGCTGCTCGGCCTCGCGATGCTCATGCTGGCGGTCGACCCGGCCGATGTCGTCAGGCGGCACGACACCCCGGTGCTGTACGACGCGGATCAGGATGCTGCAGGCGGCCCGGATGCCGCGGGCTCGGGTGGCCCAGATGCCGGTCCGAGCGGTTCGACCGGTCCCGAGGCGCCGCGGGCCTGATCCCGTCTCCGGCATCCGGCTCCCGCGTCCCCGATCCCTGGGCAATCCCGGTCCCGGGCATCCCGCCCGGCACACCTGCACGACCAGGGAACACCTGCACGACTGTTTCGCGGATTCGGTCGTGCATCCGTGCTCTGGTCGTGCAGCTGTGCCGATTCATCCCTCGGGGAACGTCAGCTGCAACAACCGATCGTCGCCCTCGCGGGGCGCGCCCCGCCCGTCGGTGTTGTTCGTCAGCACCCAGAAGGATCCGTTCGGGCCCGGGACGACGTCGCGCAGCCGGCCGTACTCGCCGACGAACAGCGACCAGGGATCCTGGGGGGTGTCGAGGCCGACGACCCAGAGTCGCTGCCCCCGGAGACCCGCCACGAGCACGACCCCGTCGATCGCTGCGATGCCGCTCGGGCTGGCCTCCTCCGGCTTCCACTCGACCACCGGATCGATGAACCCGTCCGCGTGCGCGATCCCCTCGTGCAGCGGCCAGCCGTAGTTACCGCCCGCTTCGATGCGGTTCAGCTCGTCCCAGCTGTCCTGCCCGAACTCGCTCGCCCACATCGTGCCGTCGGCGGTCCACGCCAGCCCTTGCACATTGCGGTGTCCGAGGCTGTACACGGCGGTGCCGAACGGGTTGCCCGGCGCCGGATCGCCCGCCGGCGTGATCCTCAGGATCTTGCCGCCCAGATAGTCCCGATCCTGTGCGCCCTCGCGGTCGCCGGCGTCCCCGGTGCCGATGTACAGCATTCCGTCCGGGCCGAACGCGATGCGTCCGCCGTTGTGGAACCGGGCGCGCGGGATGCCGGCGAACACCGTCTCGACAGGACCGAGCGTCAGCGATCCCGCGTCGCCTTCGAGCGGCATCCGCACCACACGGTTGTCGTCCGCGGTCGCGTGGTACGCGTACAGCCAGCGTATGCCGGATTCGGCATGCAGTGCCAGCCCGTTCAGCCCGGCCTCTCCGTCTGCGACGACATCCGGCACGGTGCCCGCCGTGCGCAGCTCGCCGCGTGCGGTCAGCTCGATCACCTCTCCGTCGTCGCGCTGCGAGATCAGCGCCCCGCCGTCACCGGTCGGCACGACCGACCAGGGGGCGTCCAGGCCCGTGGCGAGGACCCGGTTCGGCGCGTTCGACTCCGTGGGCGGTGAGGGCTCCTGCGTCGTCGGGGCGGGTGGTGCGGCGCACCCCGCGAGGGCGAGCGCGAGCAGCGTGACCCCGGCGAGTCCGTTCCGGATGACCGACACGTCGCCTCCTCCGCTGATGTCCCTCGCTCCAGCATTCCAGCACGCGGCCTGCGCGGCGCGGAACGGTACGTACTCGTGACCGACGCCCGCCCCCCGCTCGTGGCCCGCCGCGCGGATGGAGTACGCCGCCTTCCGCGACGTTATCCATCCGCGCCGGGTGTGCGGATGGGGTACGCCGGTACCCGGGCATCCGGACCGACATCATCCATCCGGGAACATCCGTTTGTAACCCGACGGGAATACCCGTCGTGCCCCGCGCCTTGTCACAAGGGTGACAGCGTCCGTCGATCGCGCCTCCGTGGGGTTCCGCTCCGAGCGTGGTCCGGTGCTCGCCGCGCTCATGCTCGCCACCGGCCTGATCGCGATCGACGCGACCATCCTCGCGACCGCCGTCCCCACGATCGTGCGCGACCTCGGCGGCTACGAGCAGTTCCCCTGGCTGTTCTCGGTGTACCTGCTCGCCCAGGCGGTGAGCGTGCCGATCTACTCGCGCTTCGCCGACACGATCGGTCGCAAGCCCATCATCCTGCTCGGGATCGGGCTGTTCCTCGTGGGCTCCGTGCTGTGCGGGTTCGCCTGGAGCATGACCTCGCTCATCCTGTTCCGCGTCGTGCAGGGACTCGGCGCCGGAGCGGTCGGGCCGATGGCGATGACCATCGTCGGCGACATCTACACGGTCGCCGAACGCGCCAAGGTGCAGGGGTACATGGCGAGCGTGTGGGCGATCTCCTCGGTGGTCGGGCCGTCGCTCGGCGGGATCTTCGCCCAGCTGGATGCCTGGCGGCTGATCTTCTTCGTGAACGTGCCGCTGTGCCTCTTCGCGACCTGGATGCTGGTCCGCCGGTATCACGAGCGGGTCGAGGCGCACCGGCATCGGATCGACTACGCGGGGGCCGTGCTCCTCACGGCGGGCCTGACCGGGATCATCCTCGGCCTGCTCGAAGGCGGTAACGCCTGGGCGTGGATCTCGGCTCCCAGCGCGCTGTGCTTCGGGGGCGGCGCGCTCATGCTGGTCGTCTTCGCGCTCGTCGAGCGGCGGGCAGCGGAGCCCATCATCGACTTCGCGCTGATCACGCGCCGGCTGATCCTCACCACGACGCTGGTGTCGTTCGGCATCGGCGCCCTGATGATCGGTGTGACGAGCTTCGCGCCCGCCTATCTCGAGGGCTCCCTCGGGATCGCGCCGGTGCTCTCCGGGCTCGCGGTCGCCGCGATGACGCTCGGCTGGCCGCTCGCCGCCGCCAACGTCGGCCGGCTGTACCTGCGGATCGGCTTCCGACGCACGGCGCTGATCGGGCTGTCGATCGCCTCGACCGCCACGATCGCCCTCGCCGTCACCGGGCCGTGGCCGAACCCGATCTCATTCGCGTGCATCGCGTTCTGCCTGGGCTTCGGCCTGGGATGGAGCGCGGCGCCCACCCTGATCGGCGCCCAGGCGTCGGTCGGCTGGGGTGAGCGCGGCGCGGTGACCGGCATGAATGCCTTCGCCCGGTCGGCGGGCAGCGCCGTCGGGGTCGCGGTGCTCGGGGCGATCTCGAACGCGGTGATCGCACGGGGCGCAGGGCCGGGCGACCCCGCCACGATCATCTCCGCGTCCACCTGGGTGTTCGTCGGGGCGGCGGCCACCGCGGTGCTCACCCTGGCGGCCGCCCTCTTCATGCCGCGCGACGGTGCGCCCGATCCGGAGGCTGTGTAGCCGGGGAGCCCGTCACGCCATCGCGCCCGGGTCCTCTGACCGGTTCGCCGGCCCCGGGTCCCCGGGCGCCATGTCCGTCGTAGCCGGATGACGTCCCTGCCGAGCGACTCTCAGCGCGCCAGCTGCTCCGCGAGCCCCGTGTACGTCGCGGGCGTGAGGGCGAGCAGCCTCTGCTTCGCGGCATCCCCGATCTCCAGGCCCTCGACGAAGGAGGCCAGCTCGGCGCCGCCGACGCGGTGACCGCGGGTGAGCTCCTTCAGCAGCGCGTACGGATCCTCGATCGTGGAACGGCCCGCTGTGACCTCGGCACGGATCACCGTCTGGATCGCCTCGGCCAGGACCTCCCAGTTCGCATCGAGGTCAGCCAGCAGCACGTCGCGTGAGAGGGAGACCTCCGAGAGCCCGCGGCGCAGGTTGTCGAGCGCGAGCAGCGAGTGCCCGAGCGCCACGCCGATGTTGCGCTGCGTCGTCGAGTCGGTCAGGTCGCGCTGCATCCGCGACGTCACCAGCGTCTGCGAGAGCGAGCCGAGCAGCGCGGCCGAGAGCTCGAGGTTCGCCTCGGCGTTCTCGAACCGGATCGGGTTGATCTTGTGCGGCATGGTCGACGAGCCGGTCGCGCCCGCCACCGGGATCTGCGCGAAGTACCCCATCGAGATGTACGTCCACATGTCGGTGGCGAGGTTGTGCAGGATGCCTCCGGCGTGACGCACCCGGTCGTAGAGCTCGACCTGCCAGTCGTGCGACTCGATCTGCGTGGTCAGCTCGTTGAAGCCGATGCCCATGCCCTCGATGTACTCCCGCGCGAGCATGCGCCAATCGACATCGGGCTCGGCCGAGAGGTGAGCCGACCAGGTGCCGGTCGCGCCGCTGAACTTGGCGAGGTACTCGGATGCCGCGATCTGGCCGCGCACGCGCTCCAGGCGCCAGGCGAACACCGCGAGCTCCTTGCCCATGGTCGACGGGGTGGCGGGCTGTCCGTGCGTGTGCGACAGCATCGGGGCATCCGCGTGCTCGACGGCCAGCTCGCGCAGCTTCGCGATCACGGCGTCGAGCGCCGGCAGCCAGACGTCCTCGACCGCGCGCTTCACGGTGAGCGCGTACGACGCGGAGTTCACGTCCTCGCTGGTGCAGGCGAAGTGCGTGAGCTCGGCGATGGCATCCAGCCCGAGGGACGCCAGGCGATCGCGCACCAGGTACTCGACGGCCTTCACGTCGTGCCGCGTGACGGCCTCCTTGGCGGCGAGCCAGTCGATCTCGGTCTGGCCGAAATCGCGATACAGTCCGCGCAGCCGCTCTTTCACCGCATCCGCCAGGGGCGTCGTGCCGAACAGCCTCCGGTCCGTGAGGGCGATGATCCACTCGACCTCGACCTCGACGCGGGCGCGGTTCAGGCCCGCCTCGGAGAGATAGTCGGCGAGGCCGGTGACGGCCGTGCGGTAACGGCCGTCGAGCGGGCTGAGCGGCTGGGAGGGAAGCTGCGTAGTCAGGGGAATGCCTTCTGTCGGGCCCCTCAGACGCGGGGCGTCGTGCGCGGAAGTCGCAGAGCCGGCTCGAGCTGATGGAACAGCCCGCGGGTCGCGGTCTCAATCATACCGAGCACCGAATCGAACATCTCCGGGCCCGCGTAGTACGGATCGGGCACGTCGGGGTTCGTCGCGTGGGCGTCGAACGACCGCAGCAGCACCACCTTGCCCTCGTCGTCCTCGGTGCGCGCCCACTCCCGCAGGATGCGCTCGTGCGAGCGGTCGAGCGCGACGATGAGGTCGTTCTCGGCGAAGGTCCTCGAGGTGAACTGCTTCGCCCGGTGCATCGACCCGTCGTAGCCGTGCCGCTCCAACGCTTCGATCGTGCGCTCGTCGGCGCGCTCGCCGAGGTGCCAATCGCCGGTGCCGGCGCTGCGCGAGTGGACCCGGTCCCCGAGCCCCTGGGCATCGGCGAGCGCCCGCAGCACCACCTCGGCCATCGGCGAGCGGCAGATGTTGCCGGTGCACACGAAGACCACGCGATAGGGGACCACGCTGTCGTGCTGCGGGTCGGTCATTGCTCCATTGTGCCTGCGGGCGGGGCGACGCGGGAGGGCACTCGCCCTCCACAGCGAGAATTCATCAGGAGTTCTCCACCAGCCGTGGGGACGTGGGGCGGAGGATGCCCGGGTGCCGCCACTCTGGGGGCATGCACTCGATCGTGACCGCCCAGCCCTGGGCCCCCGAAGACCTCTGGGCCTACGCTGTCGCGGACCGGGCGCTGGAGGAGGCGCTCGCCGCCTTGACCGATGCCCAGATCGCCGTGCAGGCGCTGCAGCCGCAGGCCTCGTGGACGTCGAAGGGGGTCCGGGTGCTGCGCGACCGCCTGGCGGAGCTCGCCGTGGAGCTGCCGCGCGTCGCAGGCACGGTGCAGGTCTGCCAGGGCGCACTGCGCGGAGGGCTGGCCTGATGGGCGGGGTCGACATCACCTCGGGCGGTGCGATCGCGGTCGACACCGAAGCGCTGCGCGCGGTGGGCGAGCGGCTGGGAGGGGTGGCACGGATGCTGACCGACGCCGGGGACGCCGTGCGGCGGGCATCCGGAGCGGTGCGGGCCGCGCCGGGACTCGGCATCCGTGTCGACGCGGGGACGTTCGCCGCTTGCCAGGAGGGTCTCGACTCCCTCGCCGAGCGCACGACGAGGGAGTCGGCGGGCACGCGGCTCATGGC
>JBASAE010000573.1:0-7116 GCA_049654285.1 Microbacterium sp. | reverse complement strand
CCCCGGCGCTGCCGTGCAGGGAGGCGAGGCCGTGCGGTGCTGCAGCGGCGACGACGTCCCGCCACAGCGTGCCGCCGAGCACCCGCGCGGTGCGCTGCACCGGGTCGACGGTGACCCCGGTCAGGGCGTGCATGCGCAGCAGCACGGCGTCGTCGAGGCCGTCGTCCGCCAGCGCCACCGCGTGGTGCCCGGTGCTCTGCACGGCGATGCGCAGCCCGTGTGCGGCCACGGCCCGCACGATCCCGACCACCTCCTCGGCACTGCGCGGAGCGGCGACGGCGACGGGATGCTGGGTCGCGGCCAGGTTCCACGGCGAGCAGGCCTCGTCGTAGCCCGGATCACCGGGGAACAGCAGGCCGTCGACGGAGCGGAGGGACGGGAAGGAGATGGACATGGGGGCACTCCCGGGGTCGGGCGCGCGGCGGATGCCGGGACGCTGACTCCACTCTGCGCCACGACGCCGCATCCGGCCATCCCGGAGATCACGGAACTTCTTCGCGGATCGCCGGGCACGTCGGGACCGGCCGACCGTGTCGGGACCCGCCGACCGCGTCACCAGGCGGTGAGGGCCCCGTCGACGTGCAGGTTCGTCCCGTTGATGTACGACGCCCCCTGCCCGAGCAGGAACACCACGGGCGCGGCGATCTCGCCCACCTCGGCCATGCGCCCCATCGGCGTCTGGTCCGCGAGGTACCGGTTGCGGTCCGGCGGGTTCATGTCGGTCATCTCCGTGCGGGTGTATCCGGGGCTCACCGCGTTGACCCGGATACCCTGCGGCGCCCATTCCACCGCCAGGGCACGGGAGAGCTGGATGACGCCGGCCTTCGACGCGTTGTACCCGATGTGCGGATCCGCGCCCCGGTTGTAGATGACGCCCGAGATCGACGCGATGTTGACGATCGCGCCGCCGTGCTCCTGCATGACCTCGTACTCGGCGAGGCAGCTGTAGAGCACGCCGCTGAGGTTCACATCGAGCACCCGGGTCCAGTCCTCGGTGGGCATCCCGACGGTCGGCTGCAGATCGTCGATGCCCGCGCAGTTGACGCCGTAGCGGACGGTGCCGAGCGCCGAGGCGCTGTGCACGACGTCCCGGACGGCCTCGCGATCGCGGACGTCCGCCTCGAGGGCGAGGGAACGTGCGCCCGCGCGCTCGCAGACGGCGAGCACGCGGGAGAAGTCGGCGCCGGCGCGGTCCAGGCACGCGACCGAGACGCCCTCCCGGGCGATCGCCTCGACGATCGCCAGGCCGATCCCGCCTGCCGCACCGGTGACGACGGCCACGGCGGCCGGATCGAGGGACGATACGGTTTCGAGTGATGGCACTCTGATCTCCTCCAAGGATGGGGTTTCCGAGGTCACGCGCTCTGGGAGAGCAGCGAGCTCTGGATGCGGGAGAACAGCGTCTCCTCGTCGAGATACCAGTGCATGAGCAGCAGGTAGGAGCCGTACAGGACGCCCGACGTCCCCCGCTGCGACACCTTCAGGTCGAGGTGGTCTATGAGCACCGCGGGCAGATAGTCCCTCAGATGGGCGCGGGTGCGCTCGAGGATCACGTCGGAGGCGGGGAAGGAGTCGCCGAGGACGATCACATCGGGGTTGAGGACGAAGCACAGCCCGGCGAGACCGTAGGCGGTGAGCCGGCACACCCGTTCGATCGCCCAGGTGGCGAGCGGGTCGCCCGCCTCGAACGCGGCATGGACGTCCTCGGCGGAGGACGCCTCGGTGAGCGAGGAGTCCGGGAAGTCCAGCAGCCTGCTGGTGACGTGGCGGCGCAGGGCGCGTGGAGAGGCGTAGTCCTCGAAGAGGCCGTTGAACTCGGTCGTCTCGATGTTGCGCGTGTGGATCGACGAGTTGAAGTTGATGCCGAGGTGACCGACCTCGCCGGCGACGCCGTTGCTCCCCCGGAAGATCTTGCCGTCGATGATGATCCCGCCGCCGAAGCCGATGCCGCCGACCACGTTCAGCAGGCACACCGGCTTGCGGCCGGTGGCGATCATGTGGTCGCGGTACTCCGCGAGCGCGCTGGTCTTGGCATCGTGCTCGAGCAGCACCGGGACGCCGGGGAACATCGCCTGCACGGAGGCGCGGATGTCGACCTTCCCCAGCTCCGAGAAGCCGTCCGTGTGCAGGATAATCTCGTCGTCGGTCTCGAACAGCCATCCCAGCGTCGAGATGGCGATGCCCAGCAGGAACTCCTCGTCGCGTTCGGCCAGCAGCCCGCGCACCGTCGACCCGATCAGGTCGAGGAGCGCCTCGATCCTGATCTCGGGGTCGATCGGCACGTCCCGCGTGTCGATGATCTCCCCGGAGCCGTCGAAGATCCGGAAGGTGAGCTCATATCTGTTGATCCGGATCGCGACCATGTGGAACCGGCCGAGGTCGAGGCGGATTCCGGTCGCGCGCCGCCCGTTGGAGGACAGCGTCGGGATGTTGTCCTCCACGATGCCCAGCGCGCTGAGCTCCTGCACGAGGAGGGTGACCGCGGCCCGGCTCAGCCCGGTCTCTCGGGCCAGATCGGAACGCGAGATCGGTGCACGGGCGAGGATCAGCCCGAGGACCTCATCGGGGTTCACTCGCTGAGGACCACGCATCGGACGCATCCTCCCCTCGTTGCGAAACTGGGCCCGTGTCCCTGAAAGCGGGCGGGGCCAGCGGTGCGCCATCCCCCCATCATGCCTCCGGCGACACCCGGATGACGCACTTGGTGACGTCCGCCTTGTTGTGCACCGCCTGCTCCATGCCCCGCTGGACGTCGTCGAGCGGGTAGACCGCCGACACGATCCCCTCGAGATCGATCGCCCCCGAGCTGACGGCCGCGATCGCCCGCGGGTACGTGTTCCGGTAGCGGAAGACGGTCTTCAGCGTCACTTCCTTGTCGATCAGCAGGTTCACGTTCAGATCCGCGCGGCCGTCCTTCGTGTAGCCGACGAAGGTGATCACGCCCCCGCGTTTGACCATGCGGATGGACTGGTCCATCGTGACCCGGTTGCCCGCGGTCTCGAAGACGAAGTCCGGGCCGTGTCCGAAGCGCGCGGCGATCTCGGCGAAGACGTCGTCGACCTCGGCCGCGTTGAGGACGCTCGCGCCGAGCCGAGCCGCCAGTTCGAGGCGGTTCTCCACCAGGTCGACGACGACCACGTCGCGCACGCCCGAGGCGCGCAGGGCGAGCAGTGTGAGCAGGCCGATGCATCCGGCGCCGAGCACCACCGCGGTGTCGCCGAGGCCCGCGCCCGAGCGGTCGACGGCGTGGAACGCCACCGAGAGCGGCTCGATGAGCGCCCCTTCGAGGAGGCCCACGCCGTCCGGCAGCACATGGCAGAAGCTCGCCGGGTGGCGCACGTACTCCTGGAACGCCCCTTCGGTGACCGGCAGCGACGCCCAGAAGTACACGTCGGGGCACAGGTTGTAGCGGCCCGAGAAGCAGAACTCGCAGTCCATACAGGGCACGCCGGGCTCGAGAGCGACGCGCATGCCGGGGCGGAGGTCGGCGACGTCCGCGCCCACCCGCACCACGGTCCCGGACGCCTCGTGCCCGAGGACCATCGGCGCGGTCACGACGCTCTCGCCGATGTAGCCGTTCTGGAAGAGCGCCATGTCGGATCCGCAGACCCCCACGTAGCCCACGGCGACGAGCACGTCCTTCGGGCCGATCTCGGGGAGCGGTCGCTCCTCGAGATCGAGGCGGCCGGTGCGGTTCATCACCGCTGCGCGCATGGTGGCGCCCACATCGATCGGGTTCGTCATCTCACTCCTTGACCGCGCCGCTGAGCAGGCCCTTGATCAGGCTCTTCTGCGCGACGAACCCGAGGATCACGGGGATGATGATGGCGATCGTGGCGACCGCGGACATCTTCCCCCAGAACAGTCCCTGCTGCGTCATGAACCGGTTCATGTAGACCGGCAGCGTGCCGGCCTCGGTGAAGGTGAACGACACCGCGAAGAGGAACTCGTTCCACGTGGTGATGAACACCAGCAGCGCGGTGGAGATCAGCCCGCCCTTGATGATCGGGAGGATGACCCGCATGAACGCCTGCCAGCGGGTGCAGCCGTCGATCTGGGCCGCCTCGAGGATCGAGATAGGCACGTCGGACATGTAGGTGGTGCTCATCCAGACCATCAGCGGGATGCCGATCGAGGTGTACAGGACGATCAGCATCAGCGCCGAGTCCAGCACGCCGAGCCAGTTCATGATCAGGTACAGCGGGATGATCACGGCGACGGCGGGCAGCAGGGTCGTGGTGATGTACCAGTTGAAGTGGCCGGTGGGGTTGCGCAACTTCCCGAACACGATCGTGTAGGCGATCGGCACGCCGAGCAGGAGGGTCAGGATGACCGTGCCCACCGTGACGACGATCGAGTTGCCGAGGTGCTGGAGCAGGTCGGCGTTGATGACGGTCTCGTAGTTCTCGAGCGTCGGCGTGAAGCTCAGCGACGGCGGGGCGATCTGCTGCTCCGGCTTGAAGGAGGAGAAGACCATGTACAGGATCGGGAACGAGTACAGCAGCGCGATCGCGAACAGGCCGACGACCCCCAGGCCGCGCAGCGTCTTCTTCATAGGGGCTTTCCGCATCTGACTCATCGCTTCACGACGTCCTTCTGTGCTCGGAAGAAGAAGGTGATGACGATCAGGGTGAGGATCACCATGACCACCGAGATCGCCGCCGACCTGCCCACCTGCCAGTCATAGAACGCGGTGCGGTAGACGTAGTAGGGCAGGTTCGCGGAGGCGACGCCTGGCCCGCCCTGCGTGGTGACGAAGATGATGCCGAACACCTTCAGCAGGTTGATCAGGCCGAACATGCCGGCGACCTTGAAGAAGGGCTTCATCAGCGGGATCTTGAACGACAGGATCTGCCGGAACATGCCGGCGCCGTCGACCTTCGCGGCCTCGAGGATCTCCTCGGGCAGGCTCTGCAGCCCGGAGAGCAGGATGAGGAACAGGAAAGGGGTCCACTGCCAGATGCAGAGGATGATGATGGTCATCAGCGCGTGCTTCGCGTCGAAGAAGGCGATCGGCTTCATCCCGAACCAGTCGGCGATCACCTGGTTGATGCCGAAGGAGGGGCTGAGGATCAGCGTCTTCCAGACGATGCCGATCACGGGCTCCATCACGAAGTAGGGGATGATCAGCAGCGAGCGCGCGATGGTCACCCCGCGGAACTTCTGGTTGAACAGCAGGGCGAGCACGAACGCCAGGACCAGGGACACCACGAGGGAGATCGCGGTGATCTTCACCGTGTTCAGCAGGACCGTGTAGAAGTCGCCGTCCGTGAACAGGTAGGTGTAGTTGTCGACGCCGTTGAAGGTGACGGGGAGGTCCGGCCGCTTGATGTTCCAGTTCAGGAGCGACAGGACGATCGTGACCAGGAACGGCACCTGGGTGACGATCAGGACGACGATCAGCCCCGGCACGGTGAGCAAGTTGACCTTGTTTCGCACGGCGATCACGGGCCTTTCGATAACGGGAGGGAACGGAGGGACGGGGCGTCGTGGTGGCGACGCCCCGTCCCCCGCCGACTACTTGGTGCGGCCGCCGTCCTTGAACGCCTGGGTCGCGGCGTCCTGGGCCTTGGCGAGGGCGTCCTTGGTGGACACGTCGCTGGAGATGTACTCGGCGAGGTCCTGACCGATCTTCTCCCCCAGCCCCGACCACTCCGGGATGCTCGGCAGCGAGTTGCCCACGTACGGGGTCTCCGGGACCGCCGGGTGGTTGAAGTCGACGTTCTCGAGCGACTTCAGCACGAGGCTCGCGTAGGGCGCCAGCGCCTGGTACTCCGGCGCCTCGTAGGTCGACTTGCGCGCACCGGTCGGCACGTTCAGCCAGCCCTTCTTGTCGGCCACGAGCTTGACGTAGTCCTTCGAGGTCACCCAGGTGATGAACTTGAAGGCGGCGTCCTTGTGCTTCGACGAGGAGGTGAGGGCGATGCTCCAGCCGCCGACCGTCTGCGTGTTGCCCTTGCCGGGGCCGGAGGGGGACATGGCGTACCCCATCTTGCCCTTGACGGCCGAGCCGTCGCCCTCGAAGGTGTCGGCGGACACGGTCGCGTCGTAGTAGATCCCCGCCTTTCCGCTGGACATGAGGTTCAGGGTCTCGGTGTACCCGTTCGACGAGGCGTCCGGAGCCCCGGCGTCCTTCTGGAGCTTGCGGTAGAACTCCCACGCCTGCGCCATCTCAGGCGTGTCGTAGCCGGCCTTCCAGTCCATGTCCGCGATCGAGGCGCCGTAGGCGTTCATGATCGTGTTGAAGATGTACATGTTCTCGCCGTAGCCGGCCTTGCCGCGCATCGCCATGCCGACCGTGCCGCTGGACGGGTCGTTCAGCTTCTTGGCGAAGTCGTAGATCTGATCCCAGGTCGGCTCCTCGGGCATCGTCAGCCCGGCCGCCTCGAAGAGGTCCTTGCGGTACATGATCATGGTGCTCTCGCCGTAGAGCGGGATGCCGGCGAGACCGTTCTTCTCGGACGTGAACGCCGCGAGCTGGCCGGTGATCAGGTCGCCCTCGTCATAGGCGGTCTTCTCGTCGGCGCTCATCTTGTCGAGCAGAGGCTGGAGCGGCTCGGTCCAGCCGCTGTCGAGGTAGGTCGGGGTGTCGGACGTGCCGAGCGTGACGAGGTCGAACTGGCCGCCCTTGACCGCGACGTCCTGCTGGATCTTGGAACGGATGTCGTTCTCGGTCAGCATGACGAACTTGACGTCGATCCCGGTCTCCTTGGTGAACTCCGGGGCGAGCTCCTGCATGGTCATCATCGGACCGTTGTTCACCGACGCGATGACGATCGTCTGCTTGCCGTCGGACCCGGCGTCCGAACCGCCACCCTGACAGCCTGCGAGCGGAACCGCGACGGCGACCGCCGCGGAGATCGCGAGCGCTTTCCGCATACGAGCTTGTGACATCTTGCCTCCTTGTAACGACACTGTTGTTTACAGAATAAACTCTTTGAGCGCGTATGGTCAACTTCACCGCGCTCTTCACCCGATGTCGACCCATCTTTTGTTGTTGCTATGAACAGATGATGGGATCCACTCGACCCTCTCGTCCTCATCGGGACGCTCCTCGGCCACCGGTCGACATCGTTCGATGTTTTCGTATAGCGACGAGTATATTTTCGTTTACTT
>JBASAE010000572.1:0-3906 GCA_049654285.1 Microbacterium sp. | reverse complement strand
GCGATGGCCGCGTTCGGCGCACTGGCCGGCGTCCTTCCGCTCTGGGCGCCCTTCGCCCTCTACGGCGGCGCGATGGCGCTGCTGATGCTCGCAGGGCCGCTGCGCAACCCTCGGCTCCGGGCACTCTCACTGCGCGCGGGGTGACGAGTCGCCGTCGTGCGTCGTCGGAACAAGGCCGGAATGATGTCGGACGAGGGCGATCCGACTCCTCCGAGACACCCTTACGGCGCGAAGCGGCTCTGGTCAACCCCCTCTCCTCGACGTCCTCCGTGTGAGTACGGTGGCCTCTCATGCCCGAGACCCGGGTTCGCAGGAGAGGAGCACGACCATGCCACGCGACACGAACTCACGCCTGAAGGATCCAGAGCTCTACGAGAAGCTTCGTGGCGAAGGGGCGTCCAAGGAGAAGGCGGCGCGGATATCGAACGCGACGAAGGGCACGCGACGCGGCCGTTCCGAGATCGGCAGGCGAGGCGGTGAGTCCGGCGATTACGAGGACTGGACGGTGTCCGAGCTGCGCGAGCGCGCGAAGGACCTGGGCCTGCGCCGCTACTCGCATAAGACCAAGGCGGAGCTCATCGAAGCCCTGCGTGACCACTGACGCCGACCGAGACGCCCGCCCATTCCCTTCACGGCGAGACGGACCCGAGGAATGACGGAAGCGTGATCAGTCGACCGCTTCCCCCTGAGTGCGAATGAAGTCGCGATCGCCGTCGCTCAGACACCGGTCCGGCGGCACACTATGGCCCGTGATGAGACCGATCTCGTCACGCACACGCTCGGGGAGGGGCCGATCACCGAGATCGTCGAGCAGATGCTTCGACGCCGCAGTCAGCCTCGGCCACCAGGTGTGGATCTCCGGTTCAGTCATGACTGCACTCCTCTCCTCCGCTCCGGCCGTGGCCCTCGCCACCACAGATTCACGGTCGTGCGCATGTCGCCGCAACGCAACCCCCTTGACAGAGGTCGAGAACGTGCCCACATCGCGAGCCCGACGGCTGCTCCCCTCCTGATGCGCGACGGAAGCACGCGCTCTCCTCCACGCTGGGGGCAGGAATGAGAAAACCCCCGGAATGACCGGGGGTTTTCTCTGTGGTGACCCCAGCGGGATTCGAACCCGCGTTACCGCCGTGAGAGGGCGGCGTACTAGGCCGCTATACGATGGGGCCGTTTTCGTGAGGCTTTCGTCTCGCGACAACCGTTCAAGTATGCCATGTGGATTTCCCGTCGCCAAATCGAGGCAGGATTGCCCTCGGCGGCGATGAGAGGTTGACTCGACGCATGCGCATCACCAAGCTCCAGCACGCCGCCCTCCGCCTGGACGAGGACGGCAGCACCCTGCTGATCGATCCCGGTTCCTTCACCGCGCCGCTCGACGACCTGGCGTCCGTCGCCGCGGTCGTGATCACCCATGAGCACGCGGATCACTGGACGCCGGAGCATCTCGACGCCATCCGCAGCGCGGCGCCGGACGTGCCGGTCTTCGCCCCCGAGGGCGTGGCGCGCGCCGCGGGCGACGACCGCATCACCGTCGTCTCCCCCGGCGACACCGTGACGGCGGGACCGTTCACGCTGAGGTTCTTCGGCGGCAGGCACGAGGTGATCCATTCCTCCCTGCCGGTGGTCGACAACGTCGGCGTGCTCGTGAACGACGTCCTCTACTACCCCGGCGACTCCTATGCGGTGCCGCAGGACGTCGACATCCCGCTGCTCGCCGCACCGCTCGGCGCGCCCTGGCTGCGCATCGGCGATGCCATCGACTTCGTGCTCGCGATCAGACCCCGCCGTGCCTTCGGCACGCACGACATGACCCTCTCCGACCCCGGCCGTGCGATGCATCGCGGACACCTGCAGCGGGTCATGGCGGAGTACGGCGGCGAGCTGCTGATGCTCGACCCCGGGGACGCCGTCGAGGCATAGTCCGGCGAGGGTTCGTCTCGCTGCGCTCCCCTATCCACGGGAAAGCGCGCGCTCAGTCGCTCGGGAAGGCGCGCACCTGGGAGGCGATCATGTCGTCGATCGCCGCGAGACCGGGCGACGCCGCGATCTGATCGCGCACCCTCCCGGCCGCCCGACGGTATCTCGGATCGGACAGCACATCGTCCACCGCCCGTCGGATCGCCCGCTCGGTCGGCCGCTGGGTCCGCAGCCGGATACCGACCCCCGACCACTGCACGCGGGCCGTCGTCTCGAGCTTGTCCTCGCTGGTCCCCGCGGCGACGATCGGCACGCCGTGCGCGAGCGCGAAGTGCAGCCCGCCATAGCCTCCGTTCGTCACGAACGCGGACACCTTCGGGAACAGCAGCTCATAGGGCAGGTACTCCGCCGCACGCGCATTCGCCGGCAGCCCGCCGAGGCCCTCCAACGGCGCTCCCCCGGTCGACACCACGACCAGCACGTCCTTGTCGGCGAGGGCACGCAGGGTCGGCACGATCAGCTCGGTCAGATCGGTGTTCGCCGCAGTGCCCTGTGAGACGTGCACGACCGTTCGCCCGTCGAGCTCGTGCCACCACTCCGGCAGCTCGGGATCCGACGGCGCAGGACGGCGCACGGGCCCCGCGAACACCACCGTGTCGGGCAGGGTGGATCGGGGGTACTCGAAGGAAGGAACGGTGAACTGCACCACGGCATCGGCGTTCCCCGGCAGGTCGAAGGCGCTCACATCACGCGGCGCCGTGCCGTTCACCTCGCGGAACACCGGCTCGAGCCGTTCCAGCAGTGGCGAGAACAGCCGCTGTGAGACCCGCCCCAACACCCTGTTGCGCAGCCGTCCGAGCGGGCCGGGCAGCGGCGTCATGCCCAGCCCGAACGGCGCGACGTCCGGGTCGGCCGCGACCAGCGGGAAGATGCCGAGCGCGATGATGGGCGGGCGCTCCGCCCGGGGCCGTTGATGCAGCACGACGTTGGCGAGGAACATCATCTCGGTGAGGATGACGTCCACCGGGCGATCCGCGATCGCCGCCTCGATCGCCTGCAGCTGCGCGGGGACCGGGGCGATGAAGCAGGTCTCCATCGAGAACCTGAGCTGCGGGATCGGCTTCATCGAGCGTCGTTCCGGATACAGGTCGTCGACGTGGTCGATGTCGATGTCAGCCGCGGGCGGCAGCGCGACGAACTCCGCGCCGGTCCTCTCCACGGTCGCCCGGTAGCGCGTCCCTGTGAGGAATCTCACGTCGTGCCCCCGGGACACCAGATGGGAGGCGACCGTCGACAGAGGGTACACGTGCCCGTGCGCCGGAGTGCAGCACAGCAGGATCGATGCCATCGCAGGGCCTCCCGAAGGTCTGATCCGCCCAGGGTATGCCCTGCGTGCCCCGGTTCACATGGGTGGCAGCACCCAGAGGAACATCGGGGCATTTCGTCTCGGTCGCTGCGCTCCCTCGCTCAATGACCGGGCACGGGGTGCATCGCACGCACCCGCAGATCGCGGGCGAGGTGATCGCGCTGCTCGACCACGATGCGCCGCAGCGCCGCCGGGGCGTCCGGGTGCGCGGCGAGCCAGGCGTCCACGGGCTCGAGCGAATCGGACGCCGGGAACAGTCCGACCACGAGCCGCTGGGCGAGCTCGATGCTGCGCTCGCCCCACACCCCGGCGATGCGCGCGAAGTACTCGGCGTCGAAGTCGGCGATCAGATCGCGGCGTCCGCCCGCCCGGATTCCCGCGATCGTGGCATCCAGGTGATCGTTGCTGAGGGAGAGGTCGTTCCAGGCCGAATCCCACGCGTCCGCCCGGACCGCGGCATCCGGACGCGAGGCGAGCGCGCGCACCTCTGCGGTGCGACCCGTCGCCGTGTCGTCCTGCACCCGCTCGGCAGCGACGTCACCGGCGTCCGCGGCTCCGGTGGCGACCAGCGCGGTCAGCAGCTGCCAGCGCAGATCCGGATCGAGCCGGAGTCCCTCGGGAAC
>JBASAE010000571.1:0-5730 GCA_049654285.1 Microbacterium sp. | reverse complement strand
TCATGAGGACGAACAACGGAGTCGACGGTCCGCAGAGCCGGTCCACCCGGCCGGCGACGATGAAGGATGTCGCCGCAGCGGCAGGGGTCGGATTGGGAACGGTCTCCCGCGTGTTCTCGAAACAGGGAAAGGTCGCGGAGTCCACCAGACAGCGTGTCGAGCAGGCCGCTGCGGAGCTCAACTACCGGCCGAGCGCGATCGGGCGCGGCCTGAAACGACAGTCCACGCAGAACATCGGCCTGATCGTCACCGACATCAGCAACAACTTCTACGGTGAGTTCTCCCAGGGTGTGCTGACCACCGCGCGAGACATGGATCGTCACGTGATCCTGTGCGCCAGCGGCGAGGACCCCGACGCCGAGGCCGAGTACATCAACCTGCTCGTCGAACAGCGCGTGGAGGGCATCATCGCCTTCCCCACCGGCGAGAACGTCGAGGCCTGGCAGAGCGCGATCGACCTCGGCATCCGCGTCGTGTTCGCCGACCGCACCATCGACGGGCTCGACGTGCCGAGCGTCGTCATCGACAACGCCGCCAGCGCTCGCACGCTCACGGAGTACCTCCTGGCCCTCGGCCACCGCCGGATCGGGTATCTCGGCGGTCCGATCTCGCTGACCAGCGGGCGCATGCGCGAAGAGGGCTTCCGCCGGGCGCACGACGACTTCGACGCCCCGGTGGACGACCGGCTCATCATCCGCACCCGATTCACCAGGGACACCGCGAACGCCAGCGCCCAACTGCTGCTCGACGTCGATCCGCCGCCCACCGCGCTGGTCGCCGGCAACAACGTGCTGGGCGAGGCCGCGCTCAACGCCGTCCGCGACCGCGGGCTGCGCGTTCCCGAGGACATCTCGATCGTCATGTTCGACGACGTGCCCTGGGCCAAGCTCGTCGAACCGCCGATGACGGTGATCGCCCAGCCCTCCTGGCAACTCGGCCAGGCGGCGACCCACCTCGTGCTCTCCGCGGGCGCGACGGGCTCACGAATCCTCGCCACGGAACTCATCGCACGCAGAAGCGCGCGACCGTGGCACGCGACGGACGCCTGAGGCGTCCGTCCAATCCCCCGCACCGAGAACGATCCCCCCCTGGGGAGATGGAGCAGCCCCATGGAACGTGGCATCTATTTCGACGGCTGGTACCCGAATGAGTACTGCTACCACCCGAGCATGCCGCCTCGGCGTCTCTCCATGGTCGACGACCTCGAGGAGATGGGCGGCACGATGCTCGTGTGGGCCGGCCTCGGCGGCGGATCCATCAGCCTCGCCTACCTCGAGGAGGAGGCGTTCGGCACGGTCCCGGCCCGGTTCCGTCAGCACGGATACGTGAACGACTCCGAGTTCATCGCACACGCGAAGGAACGCGGCATCGACCTGTTCGCCATCGTGTTCGAGGCCCAGGCCTGGGAGTTCCCCGCCGAGATCGAGGACGGCGAGGTCCTCGCCCAGAACCAGCTCCGCGGCACCCGGCCGTCGACCACCGTCGGCCTGCGCGAGTTCACG
Organism: Microbacterium sp.; assembly: GCA_049654285.1. GTDB lineage: Bacteria > Actinomycetota > Actinomycetes > Actinomycetales > Microbacteriaceae > Microbacterium. The sequence goes on along the minus strand of JBASAE010000571.1, from coordinate 4,228 downwards.
CAGGACACCGGTCCGGCATCGTGGAAGCCGTTCCGGCACTACTTCCCCGAGGGCCTGGTCAACAGCGACGGCGAGCAGGTCACCGACCTGTTCGACGAGGTCTGCGCCCGCGACCTCGACGGCAAGCCGCTGCGCGCACACTGGGTGGAGGTGGACGGCATCGGCCAGGAGTGCCGCCTCGCCGACCGCAACAACCCGGTGTGGCGTGAGTACCTGAAGGGGATCATCCGCCTCCAGATCGACGCCGGCGCCCCCGGTATCCAGCTCGACGAGACCGACGTGCCGCTCCTGGCCGTCCGCTACGGCGGCTGCTTCTGCAAGGACTGCGTCAAGGGCTTCCGCGCCTACCTGCAGACCCTGCAGGCGACGCCCGCCGACCTCGACGGGGTCGATCTCGCGACCTTCGACTACGGCGACTGGCTGCGCGGCAAGGGCTTCACCACCGGCACCGCGCCTCAGCTTTACCCGCTGTACGCGGAGTACGTGCGCTTCCAGCAGCACTCGATCGTCGAGACGTTCCGCGAGCTGGCCGCGTACGTCCGCGAGTACGCCGCGGAGAAGGGGCGCACGGTGCGCCTGGCCGGCAACTTCTACGACTGCGCGCCCTATTACGACCCGATGGTCGACGAGGTGGACGTGCTCGTCACCGAGATGCGCGAGACCACCTATCAGCAGCCGTGGTTCTTCCGGCACGGCGTGGGGATCGCCCGGGGCCGCTCGCTGGTGGCCGTCGAGAACCCGTACGGCGGCGTGACCGAGGCCCTGCTGAACAAGCTCGAGGAGGGCAGGGCGCGCGACCTGTTCCGGCTGACGATCTTCGAGGCGAGCGCGATGGGCGCGAACATGTCGCTCCCCTACGGTTCCTGGCTCGGCACCGAGGTGAAGGGCTCGTACTGGGCGCCGCGCGCGCTGACCGCCGAGGTCGGCCAGTTCCTGAAGGCGATCGATCCGCTCATCTCGAACGAGTCGGCGAACAGCACCGCGGTCGTCTACTCGGTCGCCTCGATCGTGCGCAACACGATCGACTCCGACCAGTTCTTCGACTTCGACCGCTGGTACCAGCGTGTGGAGGCGACGGATGCCCGCCCGGCGTCGTACTGGGAGACCATCGAGGGACTGAGCAGGGGCGGCCGCGTCTTCGACTCCGTGGTGTTCCCCGACGAGGAGCTGCGCACCACCGACGTGACCGCCGCCGCACTCGACCGCTACGCGACCGTCGTGGTGCCGGATGCCTGGGCGGTGAGCCCCGGGCAGCACGAGCTGCTCCTCGGCTACCTCGAGCGCGGCGGACGCGTCCTCGTGCACGGCGCGTACGGCACCGAGCTGCCCGGCGGAGCCGACGCCGTGCTCGCGCACCCGAACACGACCGTCACCGGCTCGATCGCCGACGTCGTTGCACAGGTCCCGCAGGATGTCGTGGCCGAGCTCGGCGAGCTCGCCGCCGTCAACCTGCATGCGCTGGCCGACGGCACCCTCGCCCTGCACGTCGTGAACTACGACTACGACGAGGACGCCGACAGCATCCGCACCCGCCACGATGTGCGCCTCGGCGTCACCGTGCCCGCGTCGTCCTCCACGGTGACGGTGCACGCCCCCGGTCGCGACCCGCTCACGATCGCGGCCGAGGTCGTCGACGGCGTCACGACCGTCACGCTCCCCGTGCTCGACACCTACGCCGTCGTGCACTTCGCATGAGCGAAAGCATGACCGTCGTCGATCACGCACCCGTCCTCCTCACCGCCAATCAGCCGGATGCCCGACCGTATCGGGGCGGTGCGGGAATCGCTCGCTTCCGCGGCACCACCGCCGGGAGTCCTTACACCCCCGAGGACTTCGTCGCATCGACCACGGAGGTGTTCGCCGGCGGCGTCGGCCTGACCGTGCTCCCGGATGGCCGTGTGCTGCGGGACGCGGTGGCCGCCGACCCCGTCGCCTGGCTGGGCGAGGACCACGTCCGCGCCTTCGGCGCGGACACCGGCCTGCTGGTGAAGCTGCTGAACACCGGCGAGCGCCTGTTCGTGCACTTCCACCCCGACGACGCGTTCGCCCAGGCGCACCTCCGGTCTCCGCGGGGGAAGACCGAGGCGTGGATCGTGCTGGACGTCGACCCCGGGGTCGAGGGATACGCCGCGCTCGCCTTCGCCCGCGACGTGAGCGAGACCGAGGTCGCGCAGTGGTTCCGGGGCCAGGACCGCGAGGACATGCTCGGTGCGATGAACCGCGTCCCCCTCGCCCCCGGTGACACCCTGCTGGTGCCGGCCGGCTATGCGCACGCGATCGGCAGCGGGATCACCCTGCTCGAGCTCCAGCAGCCCACCGACCTGTCGGTGCTGCTGGAGTGGTCCGGGTACAACGGCCTGACGGAGAGGGACGCGCTGCTCGGTCTCGACCCGGACATCGCGTTCGGTGCGCTGCACCGCCGCCGGGTCGACGCCGAGCGACTCGAGGTGCTCGCCTCACGGCGCGGCGACGGTGAGATCCTCTTCCCGCACGAGGCCGACCGGTTCTTCGGTGCCACGCGCCTGGTGGTCGACGGAGAGCGGCGCCTCGAGCAGGGCTTTTCGGTCGTCGTGGTCGCCTCCGGCTCAGGCCGGGTCGACACGGACGCCGGATCCGTCTCCGTGCAGCGCGGCTCGACCGTGCTGGTGCCGCACGGTGCGGGTCCGGCCACGCTGTCGGGGACGATGGTCGCCTTCCGCTGCGCTCCGCCGCGGCCCGCCTGACCGGCGCGAACGCGGACGCACCCGCCCGCCGGGCATCCGCTTGACCTTGCAGCGGGGTGAAACCCCATCATGGGTCCATGACGACGCTGCAGATGATCAGCGAGTTCGCGCGAGCCGTCGGACTGAGCCCGAGCGCGCTGCGACAGTACGGCGAGAGCGGCCTGATCGCACCCGCCGCGATCGAGGAGCGCACCGGATACCGCTACTACTCCCTCGACCAGCAGCAGCGCGCCATCTGGATCCGACGACTCCGCGACGCGGGGCTCCGCCTCGACGGCATCCGGGAGATCCTCGACAGCGCACCGGCAGGCGCCGAGGCGCTGCTCGACGACTGGGTCGCCGCCGCACGCGATCGGGCCACCGCCATCGAGGAGCTGACGGATGACCTGAAGCTCGGCCTGCGCGCATCCTCGGACGACGACCCCCTCCGGCGGACCACGGCGTCCTTCGACGCCGCCGTCCTCGCATCCGCGGTCCGCCGGCTCCACGGCGCAGGCGGCGCGGACCACGGTTTCGAGAACCTCCTCGTCGAGCTGCGCCCGCACGCCGCCACCGTGGTCGCGACCGACCGCTACGTGCTGCTCGCCCGCCTCGACATCCCCGCCCACGTGGACGGACCGGCGGCACGCGTCAGCCTGCCCGCCGCAGACCTCCTGGAGCCGCTCACGGCACGCCGCCGCGTCGAGCTCGTCATCGAGCAGCCCCTCGGACGCGATCAGCGCACCCGTCGCACCCGTGTCTGCCTGCACGATCCAGACGCCCCCGCCGACGCTGGAGGCCGGGAGCTCGCGTTGGAGCCGGTCCCCGATCGCTTCCCCGACGCCCGCCGGATCATCGACGCCGCGACGAGGATGCCCGGCAGCGCCGCCTTCCCGCGGGACGAGCTGCTCGCCCTCGTCGCAGAGGCGAGGACGACGGACGTCCGTCTGATGAGCGACGGCGGCCACGCACGCCTGGAAGCCGACGGCGCCGCCGTCGGAGGGACCGCCTGGGGGCCTCGTGTCGTCCTCGCCCTCTCCCGGCCCGCCCTGACGCGCATCCTCGAGGCCGCCGTCGGCGAGGAGACCATCTGCGACTTCCAGAGCGCCGACCGCCCTGTGCTGTGGCGGGCGTCGAGCCAGCCCGACTTCGCCGCGATGCTGATGCCCCGTGCGCCCGGCGTGCCCGGTGACCGCGACGGATGAGCCGGAATCCGCGCGACCCGCGCGGGATCAGTGACGCACCGCCCCGAGCCGCCCGAACGCCGTCCCGCGCCGGGGGAAGACCCACCCGAACTCAACGACCTCGAGGACCACGGAACGACACGCTCATGCCGACATCACCGCGGAGACCGCCCGCTGTGCCGCGAGGCTTCACCGCCTGGGTCACGGCGTCGGTCGGCTCCGAGCTCGGCGCGGGCGTCCTCGCCTTCGCCCTCACCTGGACCGCCTCGGGCATCGGGCCGGCCACGGCCTCCGCCGTGCTCACGCTCACCGTGGCACCCTCGGTCGCGCTCGGCCTGTGGG
>JBASAE010000570.1:0-4691 GCA_049654285.1 Microbacterium sp. | reverse complement strand
CATCGAGGTCGGGCGGCGGCTCGCCCGGCACGGGGTGACCGGGGCCGTCGACGCCACCCCGGGTCCGGGGCGGGTGGATGCGATCCGCGCGGCACAGTCCGAAGGGGTGCTGCCACAGCGGATCACCGTCCTCGCCGATGTCGACGAGCCGGGCGGGCGCATCGAGCTCGGCCCTCTCAAGCTCATGCTCGACGAGCGCGACCTCCCCTCACCCAGCGAGCTCGCCGATCGCTTCTCCGCCGCCCGAGGGCGGGGACGAGCCGTGGCGGTGCACTGCACGACCCGTGCCGAGCTCGCGGTCCTCCTCGCCGCCTGCGCGCGCAGCAGACCGCCGGCCGGGTCGCGGATCGAGCACGGCGCGATCATCCCCGAGGACGCCATCGGAAGCATCCGCGACGCGGGCTTCGCCGTCGTCACCCAGCCGGGGTTCCTCGTGGCGCGAGGCGACCGCTATGCGGCCGAGGTCGATCCCGAGGATCTTCCGTCCCTCTATCGCGTCGGATCGCTCCTGGCCGCAGGGATCCCGGTCGCGTTCGCGAGCGATGCCCCCTACGGGCCAGACAGTCCGTGGGAGATCCTGCACGCGGCGACGGCACGCCGGTCGGTCGCCGGACGCACACTGGGCGCGGACGAACGCGTATCGGCCCACACCGCCCTCGACGCGTTCCTCAGCCCGGCCGGAGAACCCGGCGGGCCGGCTCGACGGGTCGACATCGGCGGTTGCGCAGACCTCGCCGTGCTCGCCCCGGACACCGTGATCGGCACTCCGGAGAATCCGGTGGTCGCGACGGTCATCGATGGTCGGGTCGTATATCGCCGTCGTCTCCCCGAGGAGAGTTGATGTTCGCCTGCCAGATGATAAATGGCCTTTACTACTAGCCCCCTTTGCAATATGCTCGGTACACCCGGACAGGAATCGCTGCCGCCCCCGCAACGAAACCCCGGCACACAGTGATTCTCGATGAGGAGAGTGTTTGTATGCAGAAGAAGCGTCTGTTCGCGGCCATCACGGCCGTCGCACTGAGCGGCGCGATGCTCGTGGGATGCACCACGGCCAGCAACCCCGCGTCCACGAACGAACCGGCACCCACCAGCGCGGCCCCCGAAGCCCCGGAGTGGCAGTCGAAGCTGACCGATGATGGCAGGCTCAAGGAACCGGCCAAGATCATCTTCAGCACCGCGAGCAACGCCGTGCTCGACATCACGGCACCGCTCTGGGCCGATCAGCTCGGGATCCTGAAGAAGTACGGGATCACGATGGAGGTTCAGAACGTCGCCACGACGGCGGCCGTGCCCTTGCTGGCGACCGGCCAGGTGGACGTCATCCTCGGCGGCCTCAACGCCGGCCTGTTCAACGCGGTCTACAGCGGATCGGACCTCAAGGTCGTCGGACCGAACAACTACCAGGACCCGAACACGACGATCGGCTTCTACACGTCGAACAAGGTGACCGGCGGAAAACTCACGACGGAGAACCTGAAGGGCCAGACCGTCGCCAGCTCTCAGGGCACGCAGGGCATCACGATGGTCGCCCTGCTGGACCTGCTCAAGAGCCTCGACCTCAAGCTCGACGACGTCAAGGTCACGACGATGCCGCAGACCGACCAGGTCGTCGCGCTGCAGACCGGGGCCATCGCCCTCGGCACGCCGTCCCCGGCCGGCACACTCGCCCTGATCGAGGCGAAGGAAGCCACCTGGGCCGCCCGTCAGATCCCCGAGGGCTGGCCGGTCGTCGTCTACATGTACGGGCCGTCGCTGCTGAAGGATCGCCCCGAGGTCGGCGCAGCCTTCCTGGCGGCCATGCGTGAACTGTACCGCGACTATCTCACCCCCGGGTACTCGGAGAACCCGGAGGTGGTCAGCGCGATCGCGAAGGCAACCGGGCAGACCGAGGAGGCCATCCAGCAGTCCACCGAGTTCATCTTCACGTCGGAGCTGGCCATCCCCGACGACTACATCTCCAGAATGGACTCGGCCTGGCGTCTCGTGCCGGGTCAGCTCGCCTCGGACAAGCCGATGACGACCGACCAGATCGTCGACACCGACTTCATGAAGTACGTGAACGGTCTCGGCTGATCGACACGAATGTGAGGCGGGGCGGGGCTCGCGTCCCGCCTCACATTGCATGACTTATCTGACATTGAGGAGGATTCGGCTTTGACCGCAATCGCAACCGACACGACGGGACAGCAGGCCCCGTCGACCCGGATCACAATCAACGGGGTCTCGAAGTGGTACTCCACGAAGAACCCGGTGCACGCCGTCGACAACGTCGATCTGGAGATCCAGGACGGTGAGTTCGTCTGCCTCGTCGGACCTTCCGGCTGCGGCAAGTCGACGCTGCTGCGGATGATCAACGGCCTGAGCCGACCCTCGGACGGATACGTCGAGGTCGCCACCGACTCCGGCAGCCTGCCGACCGCGATGGTCTTCCAGGACTACAGCATCTTCCCCTGGATGACCGTCGAGGAGAACGTCCGCTTCGGGCTCACGCGGGACATCCCGAAGGCCGAACAGGACCGCCGCGTCGACAAGTGGCTCGAGCGGATGGGACTCGCCGCATTCCGGAAGCACTACCCGGCGGCGCTCTCCGGCGGCATGCGCCAGCGGGTCGCCATCGCACGGGCGATCATCGTCGAGCCGTCGGTGCTGCTCATGGATGAGCCCTTCGCCGCGCTGGACGCCCAGCTGCGCCGCGTCCTCCAGGACGAGCTGCTCGCCATCTGGCAGGAGAACCGCCGCACGGTCGTCTTCGTCACGCACAGCCTCGAGGAGGCGATCCTGCTCGGCGACCGGGTCGTGGTCATGTCGACCCGCCCCGGCAAGGTCGCCGAGGACATCCGGGTCCCCTTCCCCCGCCCCCGCACCGCCGAGGTCCGCGGCACCGCAGAGTTCGCCGCGCTCGAGCAGCAGCTCTGGACGCTGCTCGCACCGCAGCTGACGGATCACGAGGAGTGAACATGGCCACCACACCCACGCAGTCCGTCCGCACGGTCTCCGCCAAGACGCAGAGCATTCGGATCGCGCCCGGCTTCTCGGATCTCCATCCCGACCGCTGGGCTCGTCGCCGCCGTACGCAGGCGATCGTCCTCGGCGTCGCGACACCCATTGTGCTCCTCCTGCTCTGGGAGGTCGCCGCCACGCTCGGCTGGGTCGACCAGCGGTTCTTCCCGTCCCCGACGAAGATCTGGAGCGCCGCGGTGGGAGAGGTGCGGAGCGGCGAGCTCTTCACGGACACCTGGGCGACGCTCTACCCGCTGTTGGTGGGCCTGGTCGTCGGCTTCTTCGCCGGTTGCGTCCTCGGCTTCCTGATGGGTCTGGCACGACCGCTTCGGCTGGCGTTCGACCCTGTGCTCTCCGCGCTCTACACCGTTCCGAAGCTCGCCCTCCTCCCCCTGCTGCTGCTGATGTTCGGCTACGGCAGCGTCCCGAAGGTCGTTCTGATCGCGCTCGGCGCCTTCTTCATCATCTGGATCTCGGTCCAGGAGGCCGTCGTGAGCATTCCGGTCGGCTATCTCGAGACGGCACGCTCCTTCCGGATCAACCCGTTCAAGACGTTCTTCCGAGTCATCTTCCCGAAGGTGCTCCCGGACATCTTCGTGAGCCTGCGCATCGCCGTGGGCAACGCGGTCCTCATCGCGGTCGGAATCGAGTTCGTCAACGGCAGCGAAGGCCTGGGCTACCGGATCTGGAACTCCTGGACGCTCTTCATCGCCGACAAGATGTACGTCGGCATCGTCGTCGTCGCCTTGCTCGGCTACGTGTTGCGCCTCGCAGTCGACCTGCTGCGCCGGGTGTCGATCCCCTGGGCGCTCGACACGAAGTGACGAATGGGCACGGGGTTCCTCCGATACGCCGGAGAGACCCCGTGCCCACGGAGACGACATGCTCACACTGGCAGTGAACACACCGATCGTCATGCTCACGCCGGGTCGCCATGCGGAATGGGAGGCGTCCGCTGGGCCCGACGAGCTTCTCGAGATCGCGAGTCTGGCCGATTCCCTCGGCTACGACTACCTGAGCTGCCCCGAGCACGTCGCCGTTCCGGCCGGACTCAGCTCCCCGCTGCTCGGGCAACCCCGCGGGACGACCTACTGGGACCCGGTGGCGACGCTGGCCTTCCTCGCCGCCGCCACGCGCAGGATCCGCCTCGCCACCGAGGTGATCGTGCTCGGCTACCACCACCCACTGCAGATCGCCAAGCAGTACGGCACGCTCGACGCACTCAGCGGGGGCCGAGTCCTCCTCGGCGTCGGAGTGGGTACCGCCGAGGAGGAGTTCCGGTTGCTCGGCGCGCAGTTCGAGGGCCGAGGCGCGATCGCCGACGATGCGATCCGGGCCCTGCGTGCGAGCCTGTCTCAGCGGGAGCCCCGCTACGAGGGGACGCACTTCGCGTACGAGGGCTTCGTCGTCGAGCCCCACGCGAGACAGCCGCGGGTGCCCCTCTGGATCGGCGGCGCATCGCAGCGGGCGCTGCGCCGCGCCGCCGAGCTCGGCGACGGCTGGATGCCCGGGCCTCAGTCGCCGGAGCTCATCGCCGAGAGGCTGCGCGCGCATCCCGCCCTCCCCGAGGGCTTCGAGATCGCGGCCCGCCCGAGTGCCCCCATGAATCCCTCCGGCGACCCCGCCGGCACACGGCGGACGCTCGACCGCTACGCCGAAGCAGGGGTCACGACGATGGAGGCCTGGGT
>JBASAE010000569.1:0-2016 GCA_049654285.1 Microbacterium sp. | reverse complement strand
GTCTGGACGCCGCCGACGTGCAGCGTGTCCTGCGCGAGCAGGATGCGGTGATCGAGCGCGACCAGCGGCTCGAGGCGTGATGAGCGCCGGGCAGGACGCGGCGCGGAGACGCGCCCTCGTGACCGGGTCGACCAGCGGCATCGGGCGCGCGACCGCCATCCGGCTGGCGGCGTCCGGGCATGACGTCACGATCAACTACTCCCGCGATGCCGCTCGCGCCGACGAGGTGCTGGCGGAACTCCACGAACACGGTGGCACGCACCGAGCGGTGCGCGCCGACGTGAGCGCCGAGGCCGACGTACGGGAGCTGGTCGCCGCGGCGGCCGGGCCGGACGGCCGGCTGGACGCCCTGGTGAACAACGCCGGCACGACGATGAGCACGCCACAGGCCGATCTGGACGGCATCGACCTGGACGAGTGGGACCGGGTGATGGCCGTGAACGTGCGCAGCGTGGTGCAGGTCACCCGGGCCGCCGCCCCGGCTTTGCGGGCGGCGGGCGGCTCGATCGTGAACATCGCGAGCATCGTGGGGCTGCGGCCCACCACCCAGCCGCTGGTCTATCCGGCCAGCAAGGCCGCCGTGGTGAGCCTGACCAGGACCCTGTCCCGGGCGCTCGCGCCGGAGATCCGGGTGAACGCGGTCGCCCCCGGTTGGACGGCCGGGGGATGGATGGAGCGCACCCTCGGCGCGGACTACGGGGAGCGGATGGCGGAGCGGGCGACGGTGACGCCGCTGCGCCGCAACGGCACGTTCGAGGACGTGGCGGCGAGCGTCGAGGCGCTGCTGACCATGCATCCGTTCGTGACCGGCGAGGTGATCGTCGTCGACGGCGGGTTCAGTGCGACGACATGACCGGGTAGGGCGCGTCCCGCGGACGGTTTCCGCCGGACGCGTCCCTTCTCGGGCGATATGCTGACGAAAGTCAGGCATCTGGCCGGTGGGCGGCATCTGGAGGGGAGTGTGGGGCTGGCTGTGAACGATAGTGGCGGGACCGGATCGCTGGATGCGGTCGGAAAGGCGCTCCGCCTTCTCGTGCTCATGGGTGACCAGCCGCACGGCGTCGGCATCTCGGAGCTCTCGCGGAGCTCGGGCTTCCCCCCGAGCTCGACGCACCGGCTGCTCAGCTCGCTCGTGCGCGCGGGGTTCGTCACCCTCGACGCGGAGACCCATCAGTACTACATCGGCATCCGCGTGTTCGAGCTGGGACAGCGCGTCTCCCGCGAACGCGGTTTCGGCGGCATGGCGGTGCCCTCGCTGGAGCAGGTCGTGGCGCAGACCGGGGAGGCCGCGCTGCTGGGTGTCCGGGTCGGCGACGAGCAGCTCTTCGTGCACACGGTCCCCAGCCCGCATCCCGTGCAGATCAAGGCCGAGCCCGGCACCCGCGGCCCGCTGCACTGCACCGCGCTGGGCAAGGTCCTGGTCGGCTTCGCCGACGAGCCCCAGCGTGCGGAGCTGCTGGAGCGGCTTCCGCTGGACGCGTACACCGCGAACACCATCACCGAGCGGCAGGCGTTCATCGCGGAGATCGAGCGGGTGCGGGAGCAGGGCTTCAGCACCGCTCTGGAGGAGCACGACGTGGGCATCAACGCGATCGCGCTGCCCGTCATCGACAGCACGGGGCACATCGTGGCCGCGGTCGGCTGCGCAGCACCGGCGTCCCGCACCGGGCTCGCGGAGCTCCTGGACTTCCGCGGCCCGCTGCAGGACGCGGCACAGAAGCTGTCGGTGCTGCTGCCGCGATATCGCTGATCAGCCTCGCGCGGCCTGCTCCGCCTTCTTCTCGCGCCGCAGCGCGTGCAGCAGGGGCTCGGTGTACCCGGAGGGCTGTGCGGCGCCTTCCAGGATCAGCCGACGGGCGGCGGTGAACGCGATCCCGCCGTCCACGAGCGGCTCGTACGCGGCGTCCCCGGCGTTCTGCTCGTCGACGACGGCCGCGAGCCGGCGCAGGCTGTCGTCGATCTGCGCGACCGTGATCACGTCGTGCGTCAGCCAGTTGGCCAGCAGCTGGCTGGAGA
>JBASAE010000568.1:0-2380 GCA_049654285.1 Microbacterium sp. | reverse complement strand
CTCACCGCCTCCGAGCGGGACGACCTACTCCTGGAGTGCGAGCGGGAGCTCGGGGGCCTCGCCCTGCGCGACAACCGGCCGCGCGAAGCGGTGGGCTGGTTCGATGCACTGCTCGCGCGCCCCGAGCCGCCCGATGAGTCCCGAGCCCGCCTCGAGCTGGATCGGGCGATCGCGAGCTGCGAGCTTGGACGCTTCGCCGAGGCGGAGGAGGCCATCGAGCACGTGCGGGCGAGGTGCACAGAGGCGGGGTGGGATGCGCTCGCCGCCGAGGCCGACTACGAGCTGGGGCGGCTCCTCCGGCGCAGCGGACGGCACGGGGTGCGCGCCCGCGACCTCTTCCTCCGTTCGGCGCGAGCGTACCGGAGCCTCGGCGACAGCGGCAATGAGGTGCGCGGCCAGCTGCAGGCCGCCCAGTCCTCCGTGAGCCTCGGTCGTGTCGGGGAGGCGTTGGAGACCTACCGCAGCATCCGCCGTTCCCTCGTCGGAGACGGGCTGGACGAGCAGGCCGCCGAGTGCGATGTGAAGTCCGGCGAGCTGTTGATCCGCCTCGGCCGTTTTCCTGAGGCCCGCCGTGACCTGGAGCAAGCCGCGCGCGCCTATCGCCGGCTCGGCTCCGTACGAGGAGCCGCCGACTGCGAGGCGCTGCTCGCGGAGCTCGACGGCATCGCGGGCGACCGCACGCGGGCGGAGGAGCGGTTCGCACAGGCGTTCGCGGCGTACCGCGGTCTCGGGATGGTCACCGAGGCCGCGGGCAGCGAGGTTCGCCGCTCCCGGATGTGGGCCGCGGCCGCCCGGCGCAGAGACGGCGCCGACGCCCTGCGACTGCGTCATCGCGCCGCCGACATCGCGATCCCCGCCGCCCTCGCTCTCGATGCCGGCCGCTACGAACTGGATCGCACGGCCGAGCGCGACTCCTGGGCGGCGACCGTGGCGAAAGAGGTCAGGGAGAGCGCGTTCCGCCTCGCCTACGAGACCGGCGACGGCCGACTGCTCGCCGATCTGGTCCTCGATGCCCGCAGCATCGGCACCTATGCGATGGCGTCGCCGGGGAGCAGCACGATCGTGCCGGACAGCGACGACGCCGCCGACGGCGTGGATGAGCGGATGGCGTTCGTGGCCTCGGGCGTGTGGCGCATCCTCGGGCAGGAGAGCATCCGCCTGAGCCCGGCGCCCCTCACCGTCGCGCCCGGCGGCTACTACGCGCTGCGCTCGGCGATCGCCGCGGCCAAGTCACGCTTCGGTCGGGGCGTCCGCAGCGACATCGCCATCGAGATCTGAACCCTCGGAGCGCCGCCAGAGCAGCTCGCAGTCCTCGAAGCTGAGCCTGACCTCGTCGCCGAGGTCGATGACGTCGTCGGGACGCAGCGCGATGGGCGCATCCGAGGGGATCCGCGTCGGGATCCGGCCTGGCCGGATCAACCGGGTGCCGTTCGTCGTGTGCAGGTCTCGCACCTGCATGCCTGAGCGGGTGTTCAGGAGCTCGACGTGGCTTCGCGCGATGTCCTGCTGCGGACTCGGGACGGTGACCAGCAGTGGCTCCGGGCCTTCGTCGTCGGACTGCGCGCGGGGACGCCGTCCGACGATGATGCGGCGGACGAGGGGGTAGCGCTCACCCGTGGAGACCACCAGACGCGGTGCGATCGTGCGGTCGAACGATTCGTCGGCGGGGACCGGCTCGTCGGCGAGGAGGGAACCGGTGCCGGGAGAGGGGAGGAAGGCATCATCCCAGGAGGACGCGTCATCGACGGCAACCGGGCGAGCGCCGGGCACGGGCACCGGTCCGGATTCTCGGAGCGGCAGGAGCAGCGCCCGCGGTGTCCCCTCCTCGACCCAGTACGCCAGCACAACAGTTCCCTCGGGAGGCGTGGACGGCGGGCTCGCGCCGAAGGTGGTCAGATCCAGCGACCGGGGCGAGAGGAGGATCCCGCATCGATCTCCCCGGAGGTGCCGCGAGTAGGAACGCACCGCTGCGCGATCCGTGTCCATCTCAATGACGAAGAGGCTGTCACTGGGCTGCACCTGAGCGAACTCGGGCCCGCTGACGATGATGTCGACGAACCCCGCATCGGCCGTCGTGAGGGTGCTCGTCTCGACGAAGAGAGCGATCGGCGCCTCCTTGCCCGATTCGAGCAGGGGAAGGAGCTCCTCCTTCGTCGTGACGGCAGTGTCCCAGAGGCCGGTCTTGCCGAGCGTGCTGCGGGGACCTGCGAGGAGCACGCGCGGCCTGGTGTCCCCTGCGTGCTGGAGTGCCTGGGCGACGACGGCCATCGTCGTCGCCCGTTCTGCCGGGAACCGACCGGACAGCTCGATCCATCCTGTGCGGGAGAACGCGATCGGCGTGAGATCCGCCGGGTCGATCCCGAGCGCCACACGCCCGTCC
>JBASAE010000567.1:0-1935 GCA_049654285.1 Microbacterium sp. | reverse complement strand
GCACCACCGTCCGCGTGCGCACCCCGCGCGCCGCCGATCTCGCCGCCGCCGTCGCCGGCCCCGCCACCGAGATCGTCAGCACCGGCGCCGAGACGCTCGAGGTCATCGGCGTCCCGGCGTCCCGCATCGGCGACCTCGCGGCGGAGCACGGCATCCCGCTGCACGAACTCACCCCGACCACGGGGTCCCTGGAGGAGGCGTACATGGCCCTCACCGGCGACGCCGTCGAGTACAAGAGCAAGGACATCGCATGACCGTCCAGACCGCGCCGGCCCGGCGCACCCGCATGGAATCGTCCTACCGGCTGACCTTCGCCCATTCGCTGCGCAGCGAGGCGATCAAGCTCTCCACCCTCCGCTCCACCTGGTGGTCGATCGGCATCACCGCCGTGCTGACCGTCGGCATCGCGGTGCTCATCGCCCAGGCGATGGACGGCGGCGGCATCGCGGCGGTCGTCATGCCGATCCAGTTCACGATGCTGCTCGCGGGCATCCTCGGCGCCATCGCCGTGACCGGCGAGTACTCCACCGGGATGATCCGCTCCACCCTCACCGCCCAGCCGGTGCGCGGCGGGGTGCTCGCCGCCAAGGCGGGCGTCGTCGCCGTCTTCCTGTTCCTGGCCTCCCTCGCGATCTTCGCCGCGGCGGCGCTCGCGGTGTCGCCGATCTTCGCCGCAAAGGGGGCGCCGTTGGACTGGGGGGACTTCGAGGGCACGGTCCTGCCGATCCTGGCCGCCTCGGTGAGCATGGCCGTGTTCGCCCTCATCGGCGTCGCCTTCGGCTTCATCCTGCGTTCGGGCGCCGGGGCGATCGCCGCCACCGTCGGACTGCTGTTCGTGCTGCCGATCGTTGCGAGCATGTTCCAGATGGCCGGAGAGGCCTGGAAGTGGATCCAGGACGCCGCGCAGTACCTGCCCATGTCGGCCGCGCAGAACGCGATCCTGCCGCAGGACGGCTGGGGACTGAGCGCTCCGGTCGCGTATCTGACGCTGGCCGGCTGGGTGGTCGCCGGGATGCTCGTGGCGTGGGCCGTGCTGCGCACTCGCGACGCCTGATCACCGTGCCGGATGCCCGACGGCCGTGTCGGATGCCCGATCGCCGCGACATCTGCAGGGCGAAGCCCCACATGCAGGGCCTGACCCCGGTGTGTCGCCCTGCAGATGTCATGTCGCCCTGCAAATGGCGTGGCGCCACGCGGCCCGGCCCGGCCGGGGCTGACCATGACGCGTAGAGTCGAGACCGTGTCCAGCCGCAGCATCCCCGTCCACCAGGACGAGGAGCTGCGGCTGCCGCGTCCGCCCGGGGTGATCCGGCGCTTCTGGGCGCGGCATCCGCTGTTCACAGACATCCTCATCACGCTCGTCTGCCTGCTGTTCGCGATCGTCCCCGGGACCAGCGACGGGGCCGGTGTGCGGATCGGGTCGGTGTTCATCCCGCTCGCCGGGACGATCGGCTGCCTGCTCCTGATGTTCCGGCGCCGGCGGTGGCCCGTCGTCGTGTTCGTCGCAGCGATGCTGGCCTCGGCGTCGTATCTGTTCGCCGTGGACGGGGTCGGCGGCATGCTGCTGCTCGTGGCCAGCTACGGCCTCGCGGTGTACCGCTCCGGGCGGGCCTGCTGGATCGCCCTCGGCGTGGGGATCGGAGCCCTGGCCCTGCTCGCGATGTCCCTGTCGTTGACCGGAGCGGTCACCTGGGGCGCGGGGGTCAGCACGGTGTTCAGCCAGGCGGTGTTCGCCCTGATCGGCGCGCTGATCGGTGTCAACGTCGGGAACCGCAAGCGCTATCTGGAGGCCGTGATCGACCGGTCGCGGCAGCTGCTCACCGAGCGGGATCAGTCCGCACAGCTCGCCTCCGCCGCCGAACGGGAGCGGATCGCCCGGGAGATGCACGACATCGTCTCGCACTCGCTGACCGTCGTCGTCGCGCTCTCGGAGGG
>JBASAE010000566.1:0-3128 GCA_049654285.1 Microbacterium sp. | reverse complement strand
ACCCCAGTGCTCCGGCGAGACCATCAGATCGACCTCGGCGCTGGTGGGCTCCGCGGTCGCGACGTCGACCACGCACGCGCCGACGATCCCGGACGCCTCGCGGGCGACGAGGACATGGCAGGTGCTGTCGGCGTCCGAGCGGAGCCGGGTCAGGTACTCCGTCGGCGTCTGGCCGAGGCCGTCGATGCCGGAGTCGAGCAGGCACAGCCTGTTGTTGAGGTCGAGCAGGACACGGAAGTCGCCGGCATCCGGTGCATCGGGGGACGCGGGGAGGAGGAGCTCCTCGATCGTGAGTGTCATGGTCATGTCAGGTCCTTCCTCCAGGCGCCCTCGTAGGCGATCGCCTCGAAGCCGATCGCCTCGTTGATGTCGAGCATCGGCCGGTTCTCCTCGGCGTTGAAGGTCAGCACCCGGGAGGAGCGGGGATGCCGGGCGCGCCAGGCGAGCAGTCCCGCGGTCTTGACGAGCAGCCCCAGGCGATGCCCACGGTGCTCGGCCAGCACGAGCGTGTCGTACTGATGGGTGGCGCCGGCCGGATCGGCGCCGATGGTCAGCTCGTTGAAGGCGCACAGCTCGCCGGTCTCGACGTGCTGTGCCGCGGTGACCTGCATGGTCCAGCCCTTCTGCGCGATCCGGTCGTCGTGCTCGACGACCCGGGCGGCGTCCCAGGTCTCCTCCGGCATCCCCAGGTCGCCGTCGGGCACGTCGGTCGACATGCGCGACTTCATCCAGGCGTAGCCGGAGATGTGCTCGGGCGGGGTCGGCAGCATCCACTGCACGACCCGGTACTGCGCGGCGTGCTCCTGCGCCTGAGCGTTCAGGTCCGCGAGGTCCGCGAGGGTCTGCTCCGTCCAGGCGAGTGTGCTCGCGCGCTCCACCTGCTCCAGCCGGAAGCCGTTGCGAAGCAGGAACCGGGCGGCACGGTCCGCCGGCACCGTGCCGAAGCCGGTCGGCGAGGCCAGCGGCTCGGCGTCCGAGCCGTCGTCGTGGTGCTCGGCCCAGTGCAGCAGCTTGGCCACGTCGCGTGCGCGGGCGACGGATTCGAGGTGCGCGTAGGCGGCGGAGCCGATCCCGCGACCCCAGACGCGCCGCAGCAGGGAGACGAACAGCAGCGCGGTGCGACCGTCTCCGTCGAGCATGACGTCGAGGACGCAGCATCCGACGATCGCGCCGTCGAGCTCGACGTACCACTGCCGCCGCTCGAAGCTGCGGTTGCTGTAGAGCAGGGGGAGCAGCGCCTCCGCGTCGAGCGCGTCGTCGTCTCGTCCTGTGGTCTCCAGGATGGAGGCGTTGCGCACCGCGGCGTATTCGCGGAACAGGGGGGTGGGCCCTGCATCCGCCCGTTCGGGGAGGACGAGCGGATGCAGGGTCGCGCCGGCGGCGAGTTCGATGGTCACGGGCTCTTCCTCCAGGTCAGCGCAGCCCTCGCTGCAGGTCGAAGGCGAGGGTGCTCAGCGCCTGCGTCTCGGTGACGAGGATGCGCTCGCGCTGCCGCCGGGCGAGCTCGCGCAGCTCGGCCTGAGTGAGGCCGGTGCGCTTCTCGCGCAGGCTGTGCTCCAGCAGCCACAGGCCGATCGCGAGTCGCAGCCGGTCGGCGGGTGTGAGCCGGCGCCGGCTCTCGGCGTCGGGGATGGTGAGGATCTGTCGATCCCCGGTATCGGGCGGGTGCCCCTGACGGTTCGGCTGCTCTGCGGTCAGCGGGGCGTCGGGGGTCAGCAATGACGTGTTCACGGTGGTGATTCCTCAAGGGATGAGTGCTCGGCGGGTGAGCGGAGAAGGATCCGGACGGGGATCCGTCGGATGCCGGGGCGCGGGCCGACGACGGCGCTTCGCGCGGGGAGGCGTCATCCGGTCAGAAGGACGGGGAGGACGCGGCGATCGGATGTCGGCGCGGAAAGCACCGGGACGATCGGGGAGGGACGGGGCGGTCTAACGCAGCCCGACGCCTCCTGCGGGGGACACCGAGAGTGCGGCGACGAACGTCGCGACCGGGCCAAAGACGTGGGCCTTGATCTTCGTGATCATCATCGGTGTCTCCTTTCGTGAACGATCCGGTGTGCCACGCTAGCGGGATCTTCCCGGCCGAGTCAAGAACCCGGGCGTGTCGCGGCGTGTCGTGACGGCTGCGATTGCGCTCCGCGCGGCGCGCAATCCCTGTCGGCGAGCGGGTTTCCGGTAGCGTATGGGCGTGACCGCCAAGACCCCGAAGGCTCCGGCATGCACCTGAAGAGCCTGACGCTCAAGGGCTTCAAGTCGTTCGCTCAGCCGACCACGTTCGCGTTCGAGCCGGGTGTCACCTGCATCGTCGGACCGAACGGCTCGGGCAAGTCGAACGTCGTGGACGCCCTCGCCTGGGTGATGGGGGAGCAGGGCGCGAAGACCCTGCGCGGCGGCAAGATGGAGGATGTCATCTTCGCCGGCACGTCCACCCGCGGGCCGCTCGGTCGCGCCGAGGTGCAGCTCACGATCGACAACGGGGACGGGGCGCTGCCGATCGAGTACGCCGAGGTGACGATCAGCCGCACCCTGTTCCGCAACGGGTCCAGCGAATACGCGA
The DNA here is from genome assembly GCA_049654285.1 of Microbacterium sp. Taxonomy (GTDB): domain Bacteria; phylum Actinomycetota; class Actinomycetes; order Actinomycetales; family Microbacteriaceae; genus Microbacterium. Next base: position 571 of record JBASAE010000566.1, on the reverse strand, counting down.
TCAACGGCACGGGTTGCCGGCTGCTCGACGTGCAGGAGCTGCTCAGCGACTCGGGCCTCGGTCGAGAGATGCACGTGATCGTCGGGCAGGGACGTCTGGACACCGTGCTGCAGGCCTCGCCCGAGGACCGCCGCGGCTTCATCGAGGAGGCCGCCGGAATCCTCAAACACCGTCGCCGCAAGGAGAAGACCCTCCGCAAGCTCGACGCGATGGAGACCAATCTCACCCGGCTCAGCGATCTGGCGGGCGAGATCCGCCGGCAGCTGAAGCCGCTCGGCAAGCAGGCCGAGATCGCCCGCGAGGCGCAGACCATCGCCGCGGTGGTGCGCGACGCGAAGGCGCGGCTGTTCGCCGACGACGTGGTGGCGCTGCGCACCGCACTGGCGGACCATACCCGCACCGAGCACGAGCGGCACACCGAGCGGCTGGTGCTCTCGGAGCAGGTCGACGCCGTGCATCAGGGGATCATCCGGCTGGAGGCCGAGCAGAACTCCGCGGCGGTCGATGAGGCCCGGCGCGTCTCGTTCGAGCTGGAGCAGGTGCAGGAACGGATGCGCGGGCTGTTCACGCT
>JBASAE010000565.1:0-2542 GCA_049654285.1 Microbacterium sp. | reverse complement strand
ATGCGGGCACGCCGGGGGAGCGGGCACGGCAGGATGGATGCATGGGAGAGCTGTATCCGATCGCGGGAGGCGATCCGTGGGCGGTGCGGGACGCCCTGCCCGCTGCGCTCGACGGGAGGCATCCGCTGGCGTTGGGGTTCGACCCGGAGCCCGACGACGTGGCGCCGGACGGCACCGCCGTCGTCATCGCGACCTCGGGGTCGTCAGGCGTGCCCAAGAAGGTCGTGCTGAGCGGGGACGCGCTGCGGGCGAGCGCCGTCGCGACCGCGGAGCGCATCGGCCAGGGGCAGTGGATGCTCTCCCTCTCGGCCGAGTACGTCGCCGGGGTGCAGGTGCTGGTGCGCTCGCTGCTGGCCGGCGCGGATCCGGTGCTCATGGAGGGGCGGTTCACTCCTGCGACGTTCGTCGCGGCGACCGAGGCGATGCACCACGGACCGCGGTACACCTCGCTGGTGCCCGCGCAGCTCGCGACGCTGTCGGACGCTGCGCACGAGCATCGCGAGGTGCGGCGGGCGCTCGCCTCGTACGAGGCGATCCTCATCGGCGGGCAGGCGCTGCCGGCGCCCCTCTACGAGCGGTCGAGGGCGGCGGGAGGGCGGGTGGTGCGCACCTACGGATCGAGCGAGACGGCCGGCGGATGCGTGTACGACGGGGTTCCGCTCGACGGCGTGCGGGTCTCGAGCGTCGACGGCGAGCTGCGGATCTCCGGTCCGACACTGGCGTCCGGCTACCTCGGCGACGATCGGCTGACCGGGAGGGTCTTCGCGACCGATGAGGCAGGCGCCCGCTGGTACCGCACCGGGGACACCGGAGAGGTCGCTGCCGATGGTCGCGTGCGCGTGCACGGACGCATCGACAACGTCATCGTGTCGGGGGGCGTCAACGTGTCGCTCGACCGGGTGGAACGGGCGGTCCGCGGCATTCCGGGCCTGGAGCAGGCGGTGGTGCTCGGCAGGCCGGATGACCGGTGGGGCGAGGCGTCGATGATCCTCGTCGAAGCGGATCCGGCCGCTGTGCAGCGGCTTCTCGACGAAGCGCGTGCGCGCGTCGCCGCCGAGATCGGGAAGCATGCCCGTCCGGCGCAGCTCTCCGCGCTGCCCCGGATGCCGGTGCTGCCCTCCGGCAAGCCCGATCGCGTGGCGTTGCGCAGGATGATCGACGGCCTCCCTGCGCCGATCCGTCCCGCGCCCTGACCCCCGGAAGGGGGAGGACTTCGCTCCAGACGGACGACGTTTCCCATCCGGACCCAGGGTGGGAGCGCGGAAACGTCGCGTGACGCGCCGACGGCCTCCCCTTCTCCGTTTCGAGGAGGGGAGAGCGTGAGGCGCGGCTGCTGCAAGACTGACCCTATGGCGACTTACACCCACGGGCATCACGAGTCGGTGCTCCGCTCGCACAGCAACCGCACGATTGCGAACTCCGCCGCGTACCTCGCGCCGCACCTGACCGCGGACACGACCCTCCTCGACGTCGGGGCCGGCCCCGGCACGATCACGGTCGAGTTCGCCGAGCGCGTCGCGCAGGTGACCGCCACCGAGATCGGCCCGGAGGAGCTCGCGCTCTCGCAGCGGCTCGCCGAGGAACGGGGCATCCGCAACATCGGCTTCTCCGTCGAGGACGTGCATGCGCTGGGCTTCGCCGACGACTCCTTCGACGTCGTGCACGCGCACCAGGTGCTGCAGCACGTCGCCGATCCCGTGCAGGCACTGCGCGAGATGCGTCGGGTCGCGAAGCCGGGCGGCATCGTCGCGGCCCGCGACTCGGACTACGCCGGGTTCATCTGGTTCCCGCTGCTTCCCGAGCTCGACGAGTGGCTGGCGCTGTATCGCGCGGCGGCCCGCGCGAACGGCGGTGAGCCGGATGCCGGACGGCGCCTGCTGTCCTGGGCGCGCGCGGCCGGGTTCGAGGACGTCACGGCGACGGCGTCCACCTGGTGCTATGCGACCGAGGCGGAGCGCGCCTGGTGGGGCGGGATGTGGGCCGACCGCATCCTGACCTCCGCCCTGGGGCGCCAGCTCACCTCGACCGGCATGGCGACGGACGCCGATCTGCAGCGCATCTCGGACGCCTGGCGCACCTGGGCCGAGGCCGGCGACGGCTGGTACCTGATCCCGCACGGCGAGATCGTCGCCCGCGCCTGAGACCCGGTCCGCCGGTGTGCGGATCCGTCCCGGGCGACAGACGCAGGACCGGATGACGGATGCAGGGCGGGCGCACGGCGTGTCGCCCTGCATCCGTCGGGCCGCCCTGCATCCGGACATACATCGGGCGACGGATGCCCCGTGCCGGAGGCCTCGCGTAGCGTGGTGACGTGATCCGATCCGTTCCACGCCGCTGGCTGATGCTCGACATCGTCGGTGCGGCGTTCGGCTTCCTCGTCACCACACCGCTGTCGTACGTGCTGGGGACCACCACGCTGAGCGCGTGGATCGCCTCGGAATGGATCGCGGGGACGATCTTCGCGTTCGTCAGCCTGCTCATGTGGGGCGCGGCGGCGATCGCGCGGCTCTCGCCGGCGATCGCGCTGGCCATCGCCTGGGCG
>JBASAE010000564.1:0-6045 GCA_049654285.1 Microbacterium sp. | reverse complement strand
ACTCGCGGGCGACCGCACCGCCGCCGCCACGGCCCTCACCCAGGCCGCCCGTCTCGGCGAGTTCCGGTTCGGACCGGACGACTCGCCGTGGTACGGAGTGACCTTCGAGACGACCGACGCCGCGCATGCCGCGCACGCACTCGCCGGGCGGTTGCACAGCACGGCGGTGCCCACGCTGCTGGAGCGCGGCTATGAGCTGATCGCGCAGACCAGGATGCGCCCGTTCGCGACCGTCGACGAGCTGGGCGAGTACCTGCGACTGCTGCAGGGCATGCGCGACAGCCTCGACAGGTTCAGCCCCGCGGTGTTCGAGCGGCCGCTCGGCGAGCTCATCCAGGCTCACGGCTCCCGCCGCGATGCGCCCGGGATGTCGGCGGCGAACCGGCGAAGGCTCAAGCAGCTCGCGAAGGAGTACGTGCGGCCGGGGGCTCACGTCGGAGAGATGCACGAGGCGCTGCTGCGCATCCAGCAGCAGCGCACCCAGTGGCAGCGGTTCGTCGACGCCGGGGTCGCCCCGGAGGTCCCGCTCGGGCTGGCGGACGTGCACGTCGCCTGGCAGCGCGTGCACGCCGAGCTGGCCGAGCTGGACGCCGCGCTCGGACGACGCGAGCCGTTGTCCTCCCTGCCCGTCGCCCGCCTGGTGCGGACTCTCTCCGGGCTGGCGGCGAGGTCCGACGTGTTCGACAACCTCGTCGAACGTGCGACCCTGCGGGGCGAGCTGGCCGAGTGGGGGCTCACACCGCTGCTCACCGAGCTGTCCGTGCGCCATGTGCCGGAGGATCGGGTCGCCGATGAACTGGAGTTCGCCTGGTGGCAGTCGCTGCTCGAGCGCGCGCTGCAGGACGACCGTGCCCTGCTCGGCGCGAACACCGCGGTCGTCGACCGGCTGGAGCGCGACTTCCGGCTGGTCGACGAGGCGCACGCGTCGATGGCGGGCCCTCTGCTCGCCTGGGACCTGGCGAACCAGTGGCGGATCGCGCTCGTCGACGAGGCCGAGGAGGCGCGGAACCTGCGCCGCGCGCTGAAGCAGGCCGATGCGACCGCCGCCGAGATCATCGCCGCGGCTCCGCGGCTGACCGATGTGCTCGCGCCGGTGTGGATCGCCTCTCCGTACGAGGTCCCGATGATCCCGGACCAGGTGCGGTTCGACGCCGTGCTGCTGGTGGACGCCGCCGCGATCAACCTCGCGGAGGCGGCTCCGGCGATCCGCCGCGCACGCCAGCACGTCGCGTTCGGCGACCCGGTGACCCAGCGCCCGACGCCGTTCGAGGTCGCCGTCGAGCACGACGATCAGTGGGAGCCGGAGGTGCCGTTCGACGACGTCTCCGCGTTCGAGCGACTGGCGGAGCTGTTCCCGGTGACGACCCTGACCCGCAGCTACCGAGCCGGCGGCGAGGACCTCGCCGAGCTCATCAACGGCGCCTTCTACGGCGGGGAGATCATCTCGCTGCCCTGGGCCGGCTCGTACCTCGGACGGGGCAGCCTGACGGTCGACTATGTCGAGGGCGGCACGGGCACCCCCGACCCGGTCAGCGGCGCGGTGGAGAGCCCGGACGCCGAGGTCGCCCGCGTGGTCACCCTCGTCGTCGAGCACGCCGTGCATCGTCCCGACGAGTCGCTGATGGTCGTGACGGCGAGCCGGAGACACGCCGAACGGGTGCATGCCGCGGTCACCGCCGCGTTCGCCGGGAGGTCGGACGTGGCCGACTTCATCGGCCGCGACACCGCGGAGCCGTTCGCGGTGCTCACCCTGGAGGAGTCGGTGGCCGAGAGCCGCGACCGGGTGATCTTCTCGCTCGGCTTCGGGGTGACCAGGCACGGCCGTGTGCTGAGCGACTTCGGCGACCTGTCGACCCCCGACGGCGAGCGGCTGCTGACCGTCGGGATGACCAGGGCACGTCGGTCGATGGTGATCGTGTCCTCGATCCGTCCGTCGGCGTTCGACGAGGGTCGTCTCGAACACGGCGCGGCCACCCTGATGTCGATCCTCGGAAGCCTGGCCGCGCGCGCCAGGGACGCCCGGCTCGAGGACCTCTCCGACCCGCTGACGCTCGCGCTGGCCCGTGAGCTGCGGCGCCTCGGCGCCTCGGTCGACGTGGACTACCGCGGGCTGCTGCCGCTCGTCGCGCAGCACGAGGGCAAGGCCGTGGTCATCGAGTCCGATCCCGAGTCGCGCCGCGAGTCGCTGCGCGAGAGCCTGCGGCTGCGTCCGCACATCCTGCGGCGGCTCGGCTGGCACTACGTGCGCGTGCACGCCTTCGATCTGTACAGCGACCCGGCGACGGTCGCCACGCGCATCGCCGCCGTCCTGGGCATCCCGGCCGAGACGGTGCGCGCCGAGAACGACACGCAGCCCATCGATCCGGATGGCTGACGGCGCGCCGGGGGAGGACGGTGAGCGGCAGCACGTGGTCCGCGTGCCGGGGTCCCGCCGCGCGAAGCTGACGGCGGCACCGGGCACGACCGCGGCGCCGGACACACCGGATGCCGAGGAGCCCGGCCCCCCGGCATCCGGCGCGTCACAGGGGCCGAACGACGAACGGTTGCGTCGCGAGGTGCCCCCGCACTATTAGCGGTTACGGACGGTTCTGGGTGCGCAGCGCGTCGCGGATCTCGATCAGGAGCTCCTGCTCGCTGGGGAGGGTGGCCTCCTCGACGGCGGGGTTCTTCGCCGCCTGGCGCTCCTTGTACTTGTTCATCGGCAGGACGAACACGAAGTACACCACCAGTGCGACGGCGAGGAAGCTGATGATCGCGCCGATGACGGTGCCGACCCCGAACACGCCGATCTTGACGCTGTCGAGCGACTCGGCGTTGAAGACCAGCCCGATCAGCGGGTTGATCAGCCCCTCGACGATCGCATTCACGACGGCGGTGAACGCCGCGCCGATGACGACCGCGACCGCCAGGTCGATGACGTTGCCCTGTGCGATGAACTCTTTGAAACCCTTGAACATGTCGTATCCCCGATCGGTCGTCGTCGCCTCAGCTCGAGGCGGCGGTCTTCGCCGGCGCGGGTGCGCTCGCCGTGGAGGGTGACTCCTTCTTCGATGATGCCGAAGAGGAGGCCGAGTCGCCAGTGCTCTTCTTGCCGTTGTCGCTGCGCGAATCGGTCCGGTAGAAGCCCGAGCCGTTGAAGGTCACGCCGATCGAGCCGTACTGCTTGCGCAGTGCGCCGCCGCACTCGGGACAGGCGGTGAGGGCATCGTCGGAGAAGCTCTGCACGGCGTCGAAACTGTGCCCGCAGTTCGAGCAGGCGTAGGCGTAAGTGGGCATCCGGTCCCCTGAGGTCAGTGCCGCGCCGGCGGCAAGGTGATGGTCTGCGTGGGGGTGACGATCCCGGTCACCGGCTGATCGTGCACCTCGCGCGGCAGCGAATCGAGTACCTCGGAATCATAGATCACCGCGTAGACCGGGGGACACTTCCCCATCGACCCGATGGTCTTGTCGAAGTAGCCGCGCCCCCATCCCAGCCGTGTCCCGGTCCGGTCGACGGCGGCAGCAGGGATGATCATGAGGTCGACGTCGTTCACCGCGATCGGGCCGAGCACCTCGCCGGTCGGCTCGGGCAGGCCGAACATGCCCTCGGCGACGTCGTCCGTGTCGGTCGCCACGGCCCAGTCCAGCAGGCCGTCGGTGCGGGTCACCGGGAGCAGCACCCGGATGCCTCGGCGCACCGCGCCGCGGATGAAGTCCCACGTTCCCGGCTCTGCGGGGGTGGAGAGGAAGCAGGAGATCGAACGTGCGCCCGATGCGGCGACGAGGGCGTCGAGCTGTACGGCGATGCCCGAGGCCGCGACATCGCGCTGCGCCTCCGAGAGCAGCTGTCGGCGTTCGCGGAGCTCGGCACGCAGGGCTCGCTTCTGCTGCTCCACCACGGTCGGCATGCCTTCGATCGTACGCCGTCGGGGACGCAGCCGGAGAGGACCGTCGTGGACCCCCTAAGCTGACGGAATGGGGAACAGCATGAAGGCGGTGATCCCGGCCGCCGGCCTCGGCACCCGCTTCCTGCCGGCCACCAAGGCGATGCCCAAGGAGATGCTGCCCGTCGTCGACAAGCCCGCCATCCAGTACGTGGTGGAGGAGGCGGTCGGTGCGGGGATCGACGACATCCTGGTGATCACCGGCCGCAACAAGAACGCGATCTCCGACCACTTCGACTCGGTCCCGGAGCTGGAGGGGAAGCTGCAGCAGAAGGGTGACCACGGCCGTCTGGAGCGGGTGACCGAGTCCAGCGCCCTCGCCGACATCCACTTCGTCCGGCAGGGAGAGCCGAAGGGGCTCGGGCACGCGGTGCTGCGGGCTCGCACCCATGTCGGCGACAGCTCGTTCGCGGTGCTGCTGGGAGACGATCTCATCGACGAACGCGACCCGCTGCTGACACGGATGATCGCCGTGCACGAGCGCACCGGTGCGGCGGTCATCGCGCTGATGGAGGTCGATCCCGCCAGCATCCATCTGTACGGTGCCGCCGCTGTCTCGGCGACCGACGAGGTCGGCGTGGTGCGGGTCACGGGCTTGGTGGAGAAGCCCGCCGCGGGGGATGCGCCGTCGAACCTCGCGGTGATCGGGCGCTACGTGCTGCCGGCGTCCGTCTTCCCGGTCCTGGAGAGGACGCCCCCCGGCAAGGGCGGCGAGATCCAGCTGACCGATGCGTTGCAGGAGCTCGCGACCGACCCGAGCAGCCCGGGGGTGGTCGGCGTGGTGTTCCGCGGTCGGCGGTACGACACCGGTGACCGGGTCGACTACATCAAGGCGATCGTGCAGCTCGCCGCTCACCGCGACGATCTGGGGCCCGAGCTACGGCCGTGGCTGAAGGAGTTCGCGGAACGCCTGTCAGCCGAGCCGTGGTGATGCCATGCAGTTCGACACCCTCACGCCGATGCAGCACGGCCCGGTCTCGTTGCGACTGGTGCGCACGCGCGATGCGCGCACCCTGCAGCACGAGCTTCTGAGCAACCGCTCCTGGCTGCGGCCCTGGGAGGCGACGATCCCCGGCGGCGTCTCGACGTTCGACATGCGCGTGGGCGTGCGACGGCTGCTGCAGCAGTACCGCGACGGCGGAGGGTACCCGTTCGTGATGGAGTACGACGGCGAGATCGCCGGGCAGCTGAACGTCTGGGGCGTCGCCCGCGGCTCGCTCTGCTCGGCGACGATCGGGTACTGGGTGAGTGAGCGGTTCGCGGGCAGAGGGATCACCCCGACGTCCGTCGCACTGGCGACCGACGCCTGCTTCACGCAGTTCGGGCTGCACCGCATGGAGATCTGCATCCGCCCGGAGAACGGGGCGAGTCTGCGGGTCGTGCAGAAGCTCGGCTTCCGCTATGAGGGGCTCCGTCGGAGATACATCCACATCGACGGCGACTGGCGGGATCACCACGCGTACGCGCTGACGACCGAGGACGTCCCGCAGGGCGTGCTGAACAGATGGCTGCAGGGGGCGGTGCCCCCGCCTCCCGACCTCGGCAGCTGAGCGAACGCTCCGACACGCGCCCTCGGTGCCGATGGCCGGGCATCCGGATCGCCTACCGTGGATGACATGGACGGGCCGGTGCTGAGCGGGGGAGTGATCGTGCTCGTCGCCGCACTGCTGTGGATGCTGTACCTGCTGCCGAGCTGGCGCGGACGTCATCAGTACGAGGCCGCCGAGCGGAACGCGGTGCGACTCAACCGTGCGCTGCGGGTGCTCGCCGAGACGAGCGAGACGCCCGAGGAGGTGCGACTCGAGCTCACCGCCCGCACCGCGCTGGCGCAGCAGCGGCTCGTGAGGCGTGTGCAGAGCGAGCGCGAGCACGCGGAGCTGCAGCACCTGCGCGAGGAGCTCGCGGCGGTGCGGAACGATCCGGCGCTCCGCCAGATGCGTGCACGTCGGAGGACGCGTCTGACGGCCTCGGCGCTGCTGATGGCGGGTCTCGTGCTGAGCGGAGTCGGCGTCTGGCACCAGATCGCCGGCCTCGGCATGACGCTCCTGGCGATCGGCGTCGTGCTGGTGGCCGCCGGTGCCGTCGTGCTGGTGCGGATGGCGAGGGTCGCAGGCCGGGGCGT
>JBASAE010000563.1:0-5283 GCA_049654285.1 Microbacterium sp. | reverse complement strand
GGTGCGACGCTGCTGGCCGCGAGCGCCATGGTGCTCGCCGGGTGCACGCCGTCGGGCTCGGACACGAAGCCGACCGACACCGCTGACTCGAACGCCGATCCGAACGCCATCATCACGGCGAGCGGCTCCGAGCCGGAGAACAAGCTGATCCCGACCAACACCAACGAGGTCGGCGGCGGCAAGATCCTCGACGCGATCTTCGCCGGTCTCGGCTACTACGACGGCGACGGCAAGCTCGTCCTCGACATGGCCGACAAGATCGAGGTCGACAGCCCCACCCAGCTGACCGTCACCCTGAAGAAGGGCATGACCTTCACCGACGGCACCGAGGTCAAGGCCGACAACTTCATCAAGGCGTGGAACTACGGCGCGCAGGCGTCGAACAAGCAGCTGAACCAGTCGTGGTTCGCCGACATCGTGGGCTTCAACGCCGACGCCGACTCGGAGCTGACCGGTCTGAAGAAGGTCGACGACCACAGCTTCACGATCGAGCTGACCAGCCCCGTCGCAGCCGACTTCCAGACCCGTCTGGGCTACTCGGCCTACTACCCGCTGCCGGACGTCGCCTTCGACGACATGGAGAAGTTCGGGGAGAACCCGATCGGCAACGGCGTGTACAAGCTCGCCAAGGAAGGCGCGTGGCAGCACGACGTCAAGATCGACCTGGTCAAGAACGAGGACTACAAGGGCGTGCGCAAGCTCGCCAACGGCGGTCTGACCCTGGTGTTCTACACCTCGTACGACGCGGCCTACGCCGATCTGCTCGGTGGCAACCTCGATGTGATCGACAGCATCCCGGACGCCTCGATCGCTACGTTCCAGAGCGACCTCGGCGACCGCGCGGTCAACCAGCCCGCCGCGATCTTCCAGTCGTTCACGATCGGCGAGTGGATCGAGCACTTCTCCGGTGAGGAGGGCCAGCTGCGCCGTCAGGCGATCTCGATGGCCATCAACCGCGAGGAGATCACCAAGACGATCTTCAACGACACCCGCGTCCCCGCGACCGACTTCACCTCGCCGGCTCTCGACGGCTACCAGAAGGACCTCAAGGGCGGCGATGTGCTGAAGTACAACCCCGACGAGGCGAAGAAGCTGTGGGCCGAGGCCGACAAGATCGCTCCGTGGTCGGGCAAGTTCGAGATCGCCTACAACGCCAACGGCCCGCACCAGGCCTGGGTCGAGGCTGTCGCCAACTCCCTGAAGAACACCCTGGGCATCGAGGCGGCCGGCGTCTCGTACGTCGACTTCGCCACGCTGCGTGCGGCGATCAACGACAAGGTCGACGGCAAGCGCACCTTCAAGACCGCGGCCCGATCGGGCTGGCAGGCGGACTACCCGGGCGTGTACAACTTCCTGTTCCCGCTCTACTCGACGGGGGCCTCGTCGAACGACGGTGACTACGCCAACCCCGACGTCGACAAGCTGCTCGCCGAGGGCGCATCGGCGGACAGCATCGATGCCGCGAACAAGAAGTACACCGAGGCGCAGGACATTCTGGTGAAGGACCTCCCCGCGATCCCGCTGTGGTACCAGAACTCGATCGGTGGTTACGGCGAGAGCGTGCACAACGTGAAGTTCGGCTGGAACTCCGTGCCGCTGTTCGAAGACATCACCAAGGACAAGACGAAGTAAGCCGAGAAGGCCAGGTCGTGGGCATCCGGATTCCCCCGCGGGAGTCCGCGATGCGCATGGCCTGGCCTCTTGGTGCGTTATCTGCACGAATCGAGAGTGCATGCTTTCTTACATCGTCCGCCGAATCCTGCAGCTGATCCCGGTCTTCTTCGGGTCGACGCTGCTGATCTACGCCCTGGTCTTCGCGATGCCGGGCGACCCGATCGCCGCATTGTTCGGCGACAAACAGCCCAGCCAGCAGCTGCTCGACGCGATCCGCGCGCAGTACCACCTGGACCAGCCGTTCTTCGTGCAGTACTACTACTACATGAAGGGCCTGTTCCAGGGGGACATGGGCACGACCTTCTCCGGGCAGCCGGTCAGCGAGGTCCTCTCCCGCACCCTGCCGGTCACCGCACGCCTCGCCGTCATGGCGATCGGCATCGAGTTCCTGCTGTCGATCGTGATCGGCACCTACTCCGCGCTGCGCAAGGGCAAGTTCAGCGACAACCTCAACCTGGTGATCTCGCTGGTCTTCCTGTCGATGCCGATCTTCGTGATCAGCTTCCTCGCGCAGTACTTCCTGGCGATCAAGCTCGGCTGGTTCCGCCCCACCGTCGGCGGCCAGAACGGCTGGAACGACATGTGGCTGCCGGCGATCGTGCTGGGGCTGAGCCTGTACGCGACCAGCATGCGCCTGATGCGCGGCTCGGTGCTCGACACCCTCAATCAGGACTGGGTGCGCACCGCCTACAGCAAGGGGCTGCCCGCCTACCGCGTGCTCCCGGTGCACGTGGTGCGCAACTCGCTGATCCCGGTCATCACCAACTCGGCCACGAACTTCGGCGTGCTGCTGGTCGGCGCGACCGTCACGGAGTTCATCTTCAACATCCCGGGCGTCGGGAACACGCTGTTCCGCGCGACGCTGCAGCATGAGGGCCCGACGATCGTGTCGTTCGTGACGATCTTCGTCGTGCTGTACGTGCTGGTGAACCTGGTCGTGGACATGCTCTACGGCCTGCTCGATCCGAGGATCCGCTATGTCTGACCCGACCTCCCGGCGCTACGTCGCGCCGAGCACCTCGGCCCAGCCGCCCACCGACGCCCTGCGCGTCAGCGGCAAGCCCTCCAACCTGTGGCGCGACGCGTGGGCCGACCTGCGCCGGCGTCCGCTGTTCTGGATCTCGCTGGCCGTCGTGCTCGTCATCCTGGTGATGGCGGTGTGGCCGACGCTGTTCACGCACACCCCGCCGAACAACGACTGCGTGCTCGCGAACTCGAACAAGGGGCCCGCACCGGGGCATCCGCTGGGCTTCACCTTCCAGGGGTGCGACATCTACTCCCGCATCGTGCACGGCGCGAACACCTCGGTGAGCGTCGGCGTGCTGTCGACGATCATCGGATCGGGCATCGGGTTCATCATGGGCTCGCTGTCCGGCTATTACGGCGGCTGGCTCGACTCGGTGCTCTCGCGCATCGGGGACATCTTCTTCTCGATCCCCTACATCCTCGCCGCCGTCGTCGTGATGACGGTGTTCTCGGACTTCCGCAACGTGCTGACGATCTCGATCGCGATCGGCGGCTTCTCCTGGGCGGCGACCGCTCGGGTGGTGCGCGCCGAGGTGCTGCGGGTACGGCAGTCCGAGTTCATCACGGCCTCGACCGCCCTGGGCCGATCGAGGTTCAGCACGCTGCTCGCGCACGTGGTGCCGAACTCGATCGCACCGCTGCTCGTGCTGGCGACCCTCGCGCTCGCCCTCGGCATCGTCGCCGAGGCCACGCTGACCTTCCTCGGCGTGGGCGTCGCCGCCGATGTCATGTCGTGGGGCGGTGACATCAGCCGCGCGCAGACGCAGTTGCGCGTTGCGCCGATGTCGCTGTTCTACCCGTCGATCGCGCTGACCATCACGGTGCTGGCGTTCATCATGTTGGGCGAGCTCGTGCGAGACGCCATGGATCCGAGGGCGAGGGCGACCCGATGAGCGAGGCCGTGAACGATGTGCCGCTGCTGAGCATCCGAGACCTCAAGGTCGCGTTCCGCGGGCAGGATGGCGTGCGCGAGGTGCTGCACGGCATCAGCTTCGACGTGCACGCCGGCGAGACCGTCGCGATCGTGGGGGAGTCCGGCTCGGGCAAGTCCACCACCGCCGCGGCGATCGTGAACCTGCTGCCCGGCACCGGGAAGGTCACCGGCGGCTCGATCACCCTCGACGGCCGTGAGCTGACCACGCTCGGCCGCAGGTCCATGGAAGAGGTGCGTGGCCGTGACATCGGCTTCGTCCCGCAGGACCCGATGTCGAACCTCAACCCGGTGTGGAGCATCGGCTTCCAGGTGAAGGAGGCCATCCGCGCGAACGGCGTGGCCCGGAGCCGTTCCGAGGTGAAGGAACGCGCGATCGAGGTGCTCAAGCAGGCCGGGCTCGCCGACGCTGAGCGGCGCCTGCACCAGTTCCCGCACCAGTTCTCCGGCGGGATGCGGCAGCGCGCACTGATCGGCATGGGGCTGGCTGCCGACCCCCGGCTGCTGATCGCGGACGAGCCCACCTCGGCGCTCGACGTGACCGTGCAGCGTGTGATCCTCGACCACATGGCGACCCTCACGCGCGAGCGCGGCACCTCGGTGCTGCTCATCACGCATGACCTGGGGCTCGCCGCCGAGCGCGCCTCGAAGATCATCGTGATGAACCAGGGCGAGATCGTCGAGGCGGGGCCGAGCCGCGAGATCCTGGAGGATCCGCGGCATCCGTACACCCAGCGGCTGGTGGCCGCGGCCCCCAGCGTGGCGTCGCAGCGCATCCAGGCCTCCGTGGAGGACCGCGGGATCGTGCACGGCGAGGAGCTGAGCGGCTCGACGATGGTCAAGGTGGCCGGCCTCACCAAGGACTTCAAGATCCGTCAGGGCAACTTCCGCAGCGAGCTGTTCCGCGCGGTCGACGACGTGAGCTTCGAGATCCCGCGCGGCAAGACGCTCGCGCTCGTGGGGGAGTCCGGCTCGGGCAAGACCACCGTCGCGCGCATGATCCTCAAGCTCGAGAGCGTCACCTCGGGAACGATCGAGGTGGGCGGCGAGGACGTCTCCCTGCTCTCGACGGCGCAGGCCTTCCGGCTCCGGCGGCGCATGCAACCGGTGTTCCAGGACCCGTACGGCTCGATGGACCCGCTACGCAACATCGGCAATACGATCGCCGAGCCGTTGAACGTGCACGACGTCGGCGATCAGGCGTCCCGCCGTGAGCGCGTGCTGGAGCTGCTGGAGCAGGTCGCGCTGCCCCGTGAGGTGGCCTCGCGCTATCCGAACGAGCTGTCCGGCGGCCAGCGGCAGCGCGTCGCGATCGCGCGGGCGCTCGCGCTCAAGCCCGAGGTCGTCGTGCTGGACGAGGCCGTCTCGGCGCTCGACGTGCTGGTGCAGGCGCAGATCCTGCGGCTGCTCGCCGAGCTGCAGTCCGAGCTCGGGCTGACCTATCTGTTCATCACCCATGACCTCGCGGTCGTCCGCGTCTCCAGCGACCTGGTCTGCGTGATGGAGAAGGGCAGGCTCGTCGAGCAGGGGTCGGTGGACGAGATCTTCGCCAACCCGCAGCAGGAGTACACCGACCGGCTACTCTCCGCGATCCCCGGCGCCTCGCTCGCACTGGGGGGGATGTGACCGGCGCCGGCGCGCCGACCGGCGCC
>JBASAE010000562.1:0-1957 GCA_049654285.1 Microbacterium sp. | reverse complement strand
GCCCTCCGATCCGTCCGGCAGGTGCGGCCCTCACTCCGAAGACGATCTGCACCTTGAGCGAGTCCGGCGACCCGATGGTCCGCACGCCGTCGGCGGCCTCATCGAGCGAGAACCGGTGGGTCACCAGCGACTCCACGTCGTAGACGGTGCGTTGCAGCAGCGCGACCGCATCCGGCACGGTCCCGTGCAGGCTGAACGAGCCGATGATGCGCAGCTGGCGCGCGTACACCTCGTTCGGATCGATGCGGATCTCGGATCCCGGAGGGCAGACGCCGAACGGGACGAGCGTGCCGGCATCCTCCAGCAGCCGGATCGCCTGCTGCACGACGGCCGGGCGGCCGGTCGCATCGAACACCACGTCGTACCTGGCGCCGGCCGCCGCGCTCTCCACGTCGCTCTCGACGAGCACGGTGCGCGTGAACCCGTACCGCTCCGCTCGTGCGAGACGCTCCGCGGCGATGTCGTACACGACGACCTCCGCGGCGCCCAGCGTCGAGAGCAGCACGCCCATCATCATTCCGATGGGCCCGGCGCCGATGACGGCGACGGTGTCCCCTGCCACCATGCCCGAGCGCTGGATCGCGTTGAGCACGCAGGCGAACGGCTCCGCCATCGCCGCCACGAGCGGGCTCAGCCCGGTGGCGTCGTGCGCATTGGCCGCAGCGACGACGGCGTGCTGCGCCATCCCGCCGTCGAGATCCGCGCCGTAGGCGCGCACGGTGGCGCACAGGTTGAGGTATCCGCGCCGGCAGTTGCGGCATTCCCCGCAGGAGAGCAGCGGGTCGACGGCCACGAGGCGCCCGACCATCGCCGCATCCACCCCTTCGCCCACGGCTTCCACGACGCCCGAGAACTCATGACCGGGGATCCGCGGGAAGGATGCCGGATACCGCCCGTGCAGGATGTCGATGTCGGTGTGGCAGAACCCGGCGGCGGTGACGCGCAGCAGCACCTCACCGGGCCCGGGCTCGGGCCGGGCGACCTCCTCCACGACGGTCGACAGCCCTTCGTGGAACCGCAGCGCCTTCATGATGCGCGGGTGTCGAGCATCTCTGACAGCGCCCGTGCCGTGCCGGCCGGGTCGGCGGCCTGCCAGATGTTGCGGCCGTAGACGAGGCCGATGGCCCCTCCGTCGACGACGACCGCCGAGTCGGCGACCAGGTCGTCGAGCGAGTCCGTGCGCGGCCCGCCGAGGGCGAGCACCGGCACCGGGCAGTGCTCGACGACGCGCCGCATGCCCTCCACCGTTCCGGGGCTCTGCGTCTTGACCGCGTCGGCGCCCAGCTCGGCCGCCAGCCGGTTGACGTAGACGAGGGCGTCGAGGTCGGCCTGGTCGTCGACGCGCGCGCCCCACAGCACCGTCTCGACGATGAGCGGGATGCCCACCTGGCGCGCCTCGGCGGCGGCGCGGGCGACCGCCTGCATGTTGTCGGCGGTGATCGAGTCGTCGGGGTTGCCGAGGATCAGGAACATCACGACCGCATCCGCGCCCAGCTCCGCGGCCTCACGCGGGCTCAGCAGAACGCGATACTCCTCGGCCTCGACGCCGGCGGTGCCGGCGGGCTGCAGCGCCCCGTAGACCATCAGGTCGCAGCGCACCAGCAGCGACGGCGCACCGCGGAACGCGAGGTGGGGACGCACGACGCGGGCGACGCCCGGCGAGACGAGGAGGCCGTCGGCGCCACCGTCGATCGCCGCGTTCGCGATCGCGACCGGATCCTCGCCACCGCCTGTGGCGTCTCCGCCCACGCCGCGATCGAACGCGACGACGAGGCTGCGTCCGCTGGCCCTGCGCAGCAGTCTCCGGAGTCGGAAGTCGGTGGTCTCCATGGCTTTGTGCACCTCACTGTGAGCGTTGACGCTTACCACCCGACCCGATTAAGAACCAACCGAGCGGGCAGTAATCTCTATCTTTACTGCCCGATTGTGCTTGAAATATTGATAGAATGCAACACAC
>JBASAE010000561.1:0-4534 GCA_049654285.1 Microbacterium sp. | reverse complement strand
CCTCCAGCGCGACCGCCTCGGCGACCGTGGTCGCGGCGCCGAGCACCCGGATGCGCCGACGGTGCGCCTCCTCCACCAGCTCGGGCGAGGGCACTCCGAACACCACGCTGAGCACGGCGGGAGCGGCGTCCCAGATCGCGTCGAGCTGCTCGTCGAGAGCGGGCAGGTAGCGGTCCGGACGCGGCGGCAGGTCGAGCCCCACCTCGTCGAAGAACGGCTGCAGCGCCCGCGCGTACTCATCGTGCTCGGGGCCTGGAACGACCTCGTCACCGGTCGGCAGCCAGATGTTCAGCGCGAACGGCGCGGCCGTGGCATCCCTCAGCGCCGCGGCGGTCCGCCTGATGCGATCGCCGTCGTACCCGTACAACCCGTAGGAGCCGAGCCCGCCCGCGTCGCTGACCGCGGCGGCGAGGGCGACAGAGGACAGCCCGCCGAAGGGCGCGAGGACGATCGGATGCCGGACGCCGAGCAGTTCACGCAGGTCAGCCATGCCCCGAGGCTACGCCCCGCCGCCCCGCGGGTGCACCCGCGGGGCGTAACATCCGAACAGGAGGAACGGGATGGCCGAGATCGTCGTCGTCGGGGGCACGGGTCAGATCGGCGCGAAGGTCGCCGACCTGCTCCGACGCCAGGGGCGGAGCGTGTGTGCCGCATCGCCGAGCACCGGGGTCGACACGCTCGATCCCGCCACCCTCGGGGCGGCCCTCGACGGCGCCCGGATCGTCATCGACGTCTCCAAGCCACGGACGTACGACCCGCGGGCGATGCACGAGTTCTTCACGACGGGCACCGGGAACCTCCTGCGCGCAGAGCGCGGGCTCGGCATCCGGCACCACGTCGCGCTCACGATCGTCGGCTCCGGCCGGCCGCACGACATCGCGTTCTACCGGGGGAAGGCCGCGGCGGAGCAGCTCGTGCGGGATGGGGGCGTGCCGTACTCGCTGGTGCACGCCACGCAGTTCTTCGAGTTCGCCCCGCAGATCGCGGCCAACGCGGGTGCCGAGGCCGATGGGACGATCCTCCTCCCCGACGCGCTGGTGCAGCCCGCCGCGGGGTCCGACGTCGCCGCCGCCGTCGCGGGGATCGCGCTGGACGCCCCGCTGCAGGCCGATGTCGATCTCGCCGGCCCCGAGCCGATGCCGCTCGCCGTGTTCGTGGAACGGGTGCTGCGCGCCCGCGGCGACGACCGCCCGGTGCGCAGCGATCCCGCAGGCCGCTATTTCGGCGGCTCCCTCGGACCCGACACCCTGCTGCCCGGCGGCGACGCTCGGCTCCTGCCCACACGGCTGGACGAGTGGCTGGCGGCTCCCGCCTGACCGCTCCGCGGCGCTGCGCCCCGCATCCGCATCCGCATCCGCATCCGCAAGGGAGCCGAACTCGGGCTCAGGCGCTCGGAAATCGGGGCCGCGAGCCGAGGTCGGCTCTCACGACATGGCCACGACCGGAGCCCACCCGCTCCCACCGGCGTACCATCGGGAGTAACCCCGTCGGAGGCCGTGTCCCCCGCGCCCGGACGGGAGCGGGTCTCCAGCGACCGCCGACGGCGAGCCGAGGAGGTCATCATGCGCACGAAGGACGTATCACCGGGTCATCCGCCGCAGCCGACCACGACCCACGCGCCGTGGGGCGCCGGCGACCCGCATCTGCTCATCGTGAGCGAGGACGAGCGGATCCTCTTCCCGCTGGAGCTCGATCTCGTCACGATCGGGTCCGCCGACGGCAACCACGTCCAGCTGGACGGCACCGCATCCGTGCATGCCACCATCCGCCACGACGACCGTGACGAGTACGTGCTGACCATGCACGGCCCGGGTGAGACGAACGCGCGCTCGATCGAGGGACAGGACGATCGCACCGAGGTGCTGCGCACCGGAGCGCGGTTCACCATGGGCCCGTGGCGGATCGTGTTCGTCCGCGCGGAATACGCCGACCATGGACGGCCGTACGGAGGGCGCGAGGGCGGCGAGGGCACGCATCAGCAGCCCCAGCCGGACCGTCCGGTCTATCGGCGTCCGGAGTCGCCGGACTGATCCCCACGGATGGATCCCCTCGACGAATGGCGGGCCGAGTTGCCGACGGCGGACGACCCCCGGCGTTCCGCCCGCCCGGCGATCATCCGCCCTCCATCCGCGGGGGCATCGATGCCGGGATGCCCCGTTGCCGGAAGTCCGGCCCGCCGTCGCCGAGAGCCCCGGGTGCCAGAGGCCCGCCACCCACAGTCCCGGAAGCCCGGAGGCCCGCCACCCAGAACCCGGAGCCGAGGCCCGCGGCCGGGACGCCCCCTATCGACCGCCCCGGATACGACCGGATCCAGCCGGATACGATCGGAGACATGCCCGTGTCGCCTGCCGCCCTCGCCCATGCCGCCGATCTGGCCGACTTCGTCGCCGCCTCGCCCTCGAGCTACCACGCCGCCGAGGAGGTGGCCCGCCGGCTCGAGGACGCCGGGTTCACCCGCCTCCACGAGACCGACGCCTGGCCGGCGCAGCCCGGTGGACGGTTCGTCGTGGTGCGCGACGGGGCGGCGATCGCGTGGGCGGTGCCCGCGGATGCCGGGGCCACGACGCCCGTGCGCATCCTCGGCGCGCACACCGACTCCCCGGGGCTCAAGCTCAAGCCGAAGCCGACGACCGGCTCCCGCGGCTGGCTGCAGGCCGGCGTCGAGGTGTACGGCGGGCCGCTGCTGAACTCGTGGCTCGACCGCGAGCTGCGCCTGGCCGGACGCCTCGCCCTGCGGGACGGCCGCGTGGTGCTCGCCGACACCGGCCCGTTGCTGCGGCTGCCGCAGCTGGCGATCCACCTCGACCGCGAGGCGAACAAGGGCCTCGCGCTCGACCCGCAGCTGCAGACCCAGCCGGTCTGGGGCCTCGGTGATCCCGCCGACGCCGATCTGCTCGCCGAGCTGGCCGCATCGGCCGGCGTCGACCCGCTCGAGATCGGCGGCTTCGACGCCGTGGTCGCCGACGCGGCGCGGGGAGCCGTGTTCGGCAAGGACGACGCGTTCTTCGCGTGCGGACGGCTCGACGACCTGGCGTCCGTGCACGCCGGGGTCGTCGCCCTGCTCGCCTCGACCGGGACCACCGGTGCGATCCCGGTGCTCGCCGTCTTCGACCACGAGGAGCTCGGCTCGGCATCCCGCTCGGGCGCCGCGGGCCCCTTCCTGGAGGACGTGCTGGAACGCGTGTATGAGCAGCTCGGCGCGGATGCGGCGGATCGGCGACGCGCCTACGCCGCGTCCTGGCACCTCTCCAGCGACGTCGGGCACTCGGTGCACCCGAACTACCCCCACAAGCACGACCCGGTCGTGCAGCCGCTGCTCGGCTCGGGGCCGATCTTGAAGGTGAACGCCAACCAGCGCTATGCGACGGACGCCGTCGGCGCCGCCGCGTGGGCTGGCTGGTGTGCGGCGGCCGGCGTCCCGTATCAGGAGTTCGTCTCGAACAACGCCGTGCCGTGCGGCTCGACGATCGGGCCGATCACGGCGACGCGCCTCGGCATCCGCACGGTCGACATCGGCATCCCGATCCTGTCGATGCACTCGGCCCGCGAGCTGGCCGGTGTCGCCGACCTGCACGCCCTCAGCCGCGTCGCCGAGACGTTCTTCCGCGGCTGACCACCCCCGGCTCGCGCCGGCTGTTCGTCATGAGCGCATGCCCGCGCTCCCGTTCGCGACCCCGGGTGCACATTTCACTATTGTGACGAGCGTTACAAACGCGATATTCTCGGCATCATGAGCAATGAGGCGGGCGAGCGTGCGCTCGAAGACGGCATCGTCACCGATCTGCGCGACAGGATGACGTACGGGTCGTATCTCGACCTCGATCGGCTGCTCGGCGCGCAGCATCCGGTGTCGACGCCCGAGCACCACGACGAGCTGCTGTTCATCATCCAGCACCAGACCACCGAGCTGTGGCTGAAGCTCATGCTGCACGAGCTCGGCGCCGCGCGCGATCTGCTCGCCGCCGACGACCTGCGCGAAGCGCTCAAGCCCATCGCGCGGATCAAGCACGTCCAAGACGTCATCACCCGTCAATGGTCCGTGCTCGCGACACTCACCCCCACCGAGTACGCGCAGTTCCGCGGCTTCCTCGGCAACGCCTCGGGCTTCCAGTCGGTGCAGTACCGCGGGGTCGAGTTCGCGTTGGGCAACAAGAACGAGCGGATGCTCGGGGTGTTCCGGAACCACCCGGGGAACCTCGCCCTGCTCACCGCCGAATGGGAACGGCCCACGCTGTACGACGAGTTCCTGCGGCTGGTCGCCCGGCGCGGGCTGCCCGTGCCCACCGAGATCCTGGAGCGCGACGTGCGTCTGCCCTACCGCGAGCACCCCGAACTCGTGCCGGTGATCCGCGAGGTGTACGAGAAGCCGCACGAGCACTGGGAGCTGTACGAGGCGTGCGAGGAGCTGGTCGACGTCGAGGACAACTTCCAGTTCTGGCGGTTCCGGCACCTGCGCACGGTCACCCGCACGATCGGCCGCAAGGTCGGCACCGGGGGATCGAGCGGCGTCGACTTCCTGCAGAAGGCCCTGAGC
>JBASAE010000560.1:0-3130 GCA_049654285.1 Microbacterium sp. | reverse complement strand
CTCCGACGTGCACGAACGGCTGCGTCGCAGCGCCGAGGCGGCGCTCGCCGGCCTCGGGATCCCGGATGCCGCAGGGCGATCCGCCGAGCTGTTCGCCCTCGCGGACGCGCTCGTGCTGCAGCGCATCGCGCACGGCGCGGCGGTTCCGGCCGAGAGGATCGTGCGCGGCTACCTGCGGGGCGCCATCGCGGAGGCGTAGCGCGGGGTGGGCACCGGGGTCTCCCGCATCCGCGGACCCCTGAGGTGTCACGGACGCGGGGAATGGGGCGTTCAATCCCTGCGCATGCGCCCCATCGGGAAAGATCCCCAGGTGAGGTGTCAGGTATGCAGGGAATGGGACTGGGGTTTCCTGTGACTGTGACCCCTGGGAGGGTGACCTCGCGCGACACCCGGAACGGTCCGCGAGGGGATGGCGTCGATCGGCTGCCGCGCCGCTCGGAAGAGCCTTCTGCGGGCCGTGCCGCCCGCGTCCGCGGATAGGGTGATCGCAACCAGGAGGAAGGAGCTGCGATGGCGAAGGAACGCGAGCTGACCGCGCCGGTCCCGCTCACCCTGCCGAACGGGCGCCTCAACCCGGAGGCCGTCGGCTGGGCGCGCTCGCCGCTGGTCGACACGGCGGGCATCGGCCGCGGCCGCGGGCGCAACAAGCGCTGGGAGTACTGGAACATCGCGACGCCCACCCATGTGGTCGGCATCACCGTCTCCTCGATCGACTACGCCGCCGTGCACGAGGTGTGGGTGTGGGACCGCGCGTCGCAGCGCACCTGGCACCGGTCGGCGACGGTCATCCCCGCACGCGGCGTCGAGCTGGCGCCCCGTCTCGAGGCCGCGCCCGGTCGGGCACGTGCCAAGGAGCTCCGGATCGACATCGACGAGACGGATGCCGGCACCCGGCTGCGCGCCCAGATCCCCGGCGTCGAGCTCGACGTCACGGTCGCATGCCCTGAAGGGCATGAACGCCTCGCCGTCGTCGTGCCCTGGAGCAGCACCCGGTTCCAGTACACCGTGAAGGACGTCGCCCGCCCGGCGGCCGGCGTCCTGACCCTCGACGGCGAGACCCACGAGGTGCAGGGCTGGGGCGTGCTCGACCACGGCCGTGGCCGCTGGCCGTACGACATCCGCTGGAACTGGGGGGCGGGGTCGGGCCTCTCGCGGGGTCGCACGATCGGCATCCAGGTCGGAGGGCAATGGACCGTCGGCACCGGTTCCACCGAGAACGCGTTCATCGTGGACGGCCGGCTGCACAAGATCCACGACGAGCTCACCTGGAGGTACGACATCGCCGAGTGGCGCCGACCGTGGCGGATCTCCGGCGGTGGGCTGGACGCCGTGTTCACGCCGGTCTACGACAAGGTGACGCGCACGAACCTCGGCATCCTTTCGTCGTCGACCGACCAGTGCTTCGGCGACTGGTCCGGCACCTTCCGCACCGCGGGCGGCGAGAAGATCGCCTTCGACGGCGTCTTCGGGTGGGCGGAGGACGTGCACAACCGCTGGTGATCCGCGCCGCGGGCGGTGATCCGCGTCAGGCCACCGAGCGGCGGCGGGTGATCCACAGGACGCCGGCGCCGATCGCGACCACCGCGATCGCGATCCCGACGATGTAGCCGGCGACGCCGACGTATCCGCCGGGGACCAGGTGCGGGTCGAGGAACGGATACGGGTACCACCACGGGTCGCCGCTGCCGGGGCCGATGACGTGGTTCGCGCGCAGGAGCGTGTAGACCGCCCAGACGGCGGGGAAGGCGGCGACGATCCACAGCGTCGTCCACGGCAGCCGGCGCCGGCGCGGGGCCAGCAGCACGTCGGCGAGCAGGAACGCCGGCGCGACGACGTGCAGGACCTCGTTCGACCACCACACCGTGGCGCCCTGGTCGAGCGGGATGCCGCGCAGCAGCACGTTGTAGACGATGCCCGTGGTGATCATGTACGTCGCGACGCAGATCAGCAGCGTCGCGAGCCAACGCGGCTCGGGCTGCTGCTCGGCGGTGCTGGCCCCCTCCGAGGGCGCGGCGTTGCGCAGCATCCACACGCCGCCGGCCGCCAGTGCGACGACCGCGCCGACGTTCGACAGGATCGTGAAGAAGCTGAAGAAGTTCGTCGCGACGGTCGGCAGATGCGCGGCCCACGGATCCGTCGCGTCGAGCGCCCGTCCGACCGTGCGGATCAGCTGCGCGACGATGGCCGCGGCGGTGAGGGCGGCTGCGGCGATGCGGGCCCACGGCCACCAGGTCGTCATGGAGATGACTTTATCGAGGGGATCCGCGAATCGGTCGCAACCCGATCGGTCTCGTCCTGTTCGTCGTGCTGCGGGGTCGAGGCTCCGCTCTCTTGGTCTGTTGTCGACAATAAGATATTCTGTCGGCAACGATTCCGTCGATGGAGACGACAGCATGGCTCACGACATCCCTGCACCCGGCATCGCCGCCGATGTGGCGTCCCTGGCGACGTACCGACTCGCGCTGCTCCCCGACCCGGTCACGGCCGTGGGAGCGGCGATCCCGCCGCGACCGGAGGGGATCGCCCCCCGGGCCCCGTCGCTCGCCCCGCCCTCCGACCCGGTCGCCGAGATCGAATCCGTGCTGGCCGATCTGGAGGGCGCCGGTCGCGAGCTCGGCGCCGTAGACCGGCTTCTCGTCGACGAGGCGCGCATCGCCGCGGAGGAGTCCCGCCGACGGCTGGACGCCGGGACCGCCCGGCCACTGGAAGGACTGGCGTTCGGAGTGAAGGACGTCATCCAGGTCGAGGGCTCCCCGACCGCGTTCGGGTCACCCGCCTATGACGGCTTCGTTCCCGAGACCACGGCGCAGGTCGTGCGGAACCTGCGGGACGCCGGGGCGATCCTGGTGGCCAAGCTCGCCACCTACGAGTTCGCCTCGGGCCCGAACAGCCGTACGGGAAACCCCTGGGGGACGGGTCGCAGATCCGGCGGCTCGTCGTCGGGCTCGGCGGCCGCGGTCGGCGCAGGTCTCCTGCCCCTCGCCCTCGGCACCGACAGCGGCGGCTCCATCCGCGTGCCCGCCGCGTGGTGCGGCGTCGTCGGGATGAAGCCGACACGGACCCGCGTGCCGACCACCGGGGTCCCGCCGCTGAGCTGGCACCTCGACCACACCGGCACGCTGACCTGCAC
>JBASAE010000559.1:0-4160 GCA_049654285.1 Microbacterium sp. | reverse complement strand
GGACTATACACGAGGCATCCACTCGATCGCGAGCTCTCTCGGCCCGGACGCACGAGCGTACGCGGGGGCACCGGCATCGGGGTGGGATGATGGTCGCGTGAGCGAAGCACTGAGCATCCCCGGCTGGCGGCACGTCTACTCGGGCAAGGTCCGCGACCTGTACGCCTCGGAGGACGCCGAGGACACCCGGCTGCTGGTCGTCGCATCCGACCGGGTGAGCTCCTTCGACCACGTGCTGTCCCCCGGCATCCCGCAGAAGGGCGTGCTGCTCACGACGCTCAGCCGCTGGTGGTTCGACCGGCTGGACTTCCCGAACCATCTCGCCGACGGCGAGGTCCCGGCATCCGTCGCCGATCGTGCGATGCTCGCGCAGTCCCTCGAGATGCTGCCGATCGAATGCGTCGTGCGCGGGTACCTGACCGGCTCGGGATGGCTCGAGTACCGCGCATCCGGCACGGTCTGCGGCATCCCCCTCCCCGCCGGCCTGCAGGACGGCGACCGGTTGCCCGAGCCGCTGTTCACCCCCGCCTACAAGGCGCCGATGGGCGAGCACGACGAGAACATCTCCTTCGACCGCGCAGCCTCGCTGGTCGGCGCGGAGCGCGCCGCCCAGCTGCGCGACGCATCGCTCCGGATCTACCGCCTCGCCGCGGACATCGCCGAGGCGAAGGGCCTGATCCTCGCCGACACGAAGTTCGAGTTCGGGGTGGATGCCGCAGGCACCCTGCGCCTGGCCGATGAGGTGCTCACGAGCGACTCGTCGCGGTACTGGGACGCCGCGGCGTGGGAGTCCGGCACGACACCCGCCGAGCGGATGGCGAGCTTCGACAAGCAGATCGTGCGCAACTGGCTCGCCGCCCACTGGGACCGTCAGGGCGAGCCGCCCGCACTGCCGAAGGAGATCGTGTCGCGCACGGCCGATCGCTATCGCGAGCTGATCGAGCGACTCACCGCCTGACCTCCTCGTCCTCGAGGCCGAGGCGTGACACCGGAGTCTCCCATCGCATCCGAGCCACCCGATAGTGTTTCCCCAGCCGCATCCCACCCCCTGAGGAGCCTCGATGTCACTGTGGAAGATCCACGGCGACGGGCGCACCGTCGCGCCCGATGCCGTCGTCCGTCCGGAAGAACGCCTGAACTGGCCCGCCACGATCGCGATCGGCGTGCAGCACGTCGTCGCGATGTTCGGCGCGACCTTCCTGGTGCCGATCCTCACCGGGTTCCCGGTGCCCACGACGCTGCTGTTCAGCGGCGTCGGGACGATCCTGTTCCTGCTGGTCACCCGCAACAAGCTGCCCAGCTACCTGGGCTCGTCGTTCGCGTTCATCGCCCCCGTCACGGCGGCGACGACGATCGGCGGCACGGGATCCGCGCTTGCGGGCATCGTCGCGGTCGGCATCCTGCTCGCGATCATCGGCGTCGTGGTGCACACCGCCGGCGTCGCCTGGGTCGACCGGTTCCTCCCGCCGGTGCTGGCCGGCACGATCGTCGCCCTGATCGGGTTCAACCTCGCCGGCGCCGCGCGCGGCAACTTCGAACAGGCTCCGATCACGGCGGGCTTCACGCTCGCGATCACGATCCTGTTCGCCGTGGTGTTCCGCGGGTTCCTCGGGCGCATCTCGATCTTCCTCGGCGTGATCGCGGGCTACATCTTCGCCGGCATCCGCGGCGAGCTCGACTTCACCGCCGTCGACGAGGCCGCCTGGGTGGGCCTTCCCACCTTCCACCTGCCCGACTTCGTCAGCCCCGGCACCTGGTCGGCGATGGCGATGTTCCTGCCCGTGGTGCTCGTGCTGATCGCCGAGAACGTCGGGCACGTGCGCGGCGTCGCGACCATGGTCGAGGATCCGGCGATCAACGAGCAGACCGGCAAGGCGCTGATCGCCGACGGCATCTCGACCAGTCTCGCGGGCTTCTTCGGCGGATCGGGAACGACCACCTACGGCGAGAACATCGGCGTCATGGCGTCCACTCGCGTCTACTCGACCGCGGCGTACTGGGTCGCCGGCATCACGGCGGTGCTGCTGAGCATGTCGCCGAAGTTCGGCGCCGTGATCAACTCGGTGCCCGCCGGCGTGCTCGGTGGCGTGACCACCGCGCTGTACGGCCTGATCGGCGTGATCGGCATCAAGATCTGGGTCGACAACAGGGTCGACTTCTCCCGTCCCGTCAACCAGTACACCGCCGCGGTCGCGCTGATCGTCGCGGTCGGCGGGTTCGCGATCAAGGGCGAGAACGGCTTCGAGCTGGGCGGCATCGTGCTCGCCACGGTCGCGGCGATCCTCATCTACCACGGCGGCAACGCGATCGCGCGACTGCGCAGGACCGGTGCCGACGACCCGAAGCCGCTGGCCGCCGTCGGCCCGCTGGGCGGCGACCCGGCCTGATCCCCGGCCCCACCCGGGCATCCAGGACGGATGCCGTTCCTCAGGGCGGTTCCGGTCGAACCGCCCCCCCGGAATCGCATCCGTCCTGGATCCTCACGGCGAAGCGGGGCGGAACCGCACCCGTGCGCCGGCCGGCAGCTGGGCGGCGCGATCGAGATCGCTGCCCCGCACCACGGCGATGATCGGGTACCCGCCGGTGAGCGGATGGTCCGCCAGGAACAGCACGGGCTGGCCGTCCGCCGGCACCTGGATCGCCCCGGTCACCGCCCCCTCGCTGGGCAGTTCACCGACGACGGCGCGCTCCAGCGGCACGGACCCGTGCAGCCGGATGCCGATGCGGTCCGACCTGGGGGTGACCTCCCACTCCTGCGCGGAAAGCGCCTCCTGCGCGGCATCCGTGAACCAGTCGTCGCGGGGGCCGAACACGACCTCGAGCTCGACGGTCTCACCGGACGCGGGAAGGTCGCGCGGCAGGGGATCGGGATCGACGGCATACGGCGCGGTGCGCGGATCGCCGACCGCGACGGCATCCCCCGCCCGCAGAGGAGCGGGACCGAGCCCGGCGAGGGTGTCGGAGGACGCGCTGCCGAGCGCCTGCGGGGCCAGGATGCCGCCCCGCACCGCGATGACATAGCGCAGACCGCGAACCGGAGGGGAGAGCTCCAGTTCGTCGCCGTCGTCGAGGGCGACGGGGACGCCAGGGGGGAGATCCCGTCGCATGCCGCCTGCGGCATATACGGCTGAGGCATCCTCGCTGCCCCCGAAGCCCGCGGCGAGTTCCGGTGGCTCAACAGGCCCGCGGTGACGCAGTAGAGTCAGCTCACCGAGGGCACCGCACACCGCGGCGACGGTCGGAGTGCCCCGGTAGCGCAGCGTGACGGCTCCGACGCACTCCAGCACCGCCGCATCCCTTCGGTTGCCGACGGCGCGGTTCGCATCGCGCAACGCGGTGCGGTCGGCGGCGCCGGAGACGGGGACGCCGAGGGCTGCCTGACCGGGGCGTCCACGATCCTGCACGAGCAGTTGCAGGGCGGGATGGATCACTTCGAGCACGCCGAGGGGGGCGGGGCGCTCTCGTGAGCCCGCGGGCGTGTCGCCTCGGCGCCCCGCCGAGGCCCGCGTAGCGTCATCGACCCGAAAGGCCCCTCCTCTCGGGGCTGCGGGAGCGAGCGCCCCACCTGACCGGGCGGCCGGGGAGAGAAGGCCCGCGACCGCGGGACGAGCACGCTCGAACCGCACCCGCGTGCCCGGGGTCAGCAGAGCCGGGGGATCGCGCTCGAGATCCCACATCAGGGCATCCGTGTGTCCGATGAGCTGCCATCCGCCGGGGCTCTCGCGCGGGTACACCCCGGTGAAGGCGCCTGCGAGGCCGACCGACCCTGCGGGGACGCGCGTGCGCGGCGTCGCCCGCCGCGGCACGTCGAACAGCGGATCGGACCCGACCAGGTAGCCGAACCCCGGCGCGAACCCCGAGAACGCCACCCGCCATTCGGCAGCGAGGTGCCGCTCCACGATCTCCTCCGCAGAGACGCCGAGCAGCCCGGCGACCTCGGCGAGGTCCTCGCCGTCGTACCGCACGGGCACGGTCGCCTCACCGGTGGACGGCAGCTCTCCGGCATCCGGAACCGTCGTCGACAGCACCGCGGCCAGCTCCCCCGCCGCGATCCGCGCCGGATCGAACCGCACCAGCACGGTGCGCGCGCCCGGCACGAGCTCGACGACGCCCGGCACCGCAGCCCAGGCGAGGTGCAGCCGCATCGCCTCGTCGAGGTC
>JBASAE010000558.1:0-1530 GCA_049654285.1 Microbacterium sp. | reverse complement strand
GGGGGAGATCGGGGCTCCGTCGTCGGCGGACGCGGGCGCGGGCGGCCGCTGATGGTGGGCGGCACCGTGGCGACCCTCGTGCTCGTCGCCGGGCTGCTGTGGCCGACGGGCGGGTCGGACGGGCCGGCAGCGGCACAGATCCCGATGACGGAAGAGGACGGTCCCCCGTCTCCGCGGCCGGACAGCGGTACAGGGCGGGACGGGGTCGAGCGGCGGGACGGGGCGGAAGCGACGACTCCATCCGAGGGCGCGCAGCCGGGGCCGGGCGACGAGGGGCCGACGGGCCCCGCCACCTCCCTACTCGCGGCCCTCGCCGCGTGCCGGCAAGCCGGGGACGACGTCTGCTCCTCCGCGGTGGCGGTAGACGCGGCGCCGGGCGTCGTCGCCGAGCTCGCCGACTCCTCGCCCGACGATGGGGTCGAGCTGCTCGACTCCTACGGAGACGTCGCCGTGATGCGACTCATCGGGGCCGTCGACGGCGAGCGCCGGATCCTGGTGCTCGCACGCCAGGACGGCGAATGGCTGGTCCGCAACGTCTATGACGTCGCGGACCAGCCATCCTGAACCGGCGTCAGGCGCCGAGGTCACCCGCGAACTGCGCGGCCTCGAGGCGGGCCTTGACCGCACCGAGGAAGCGTGCGGCGTCCGCGCCGTCGACGATGCGGTGGTCGTACGAGATCGCCAGGTAGACGTACGAGCGCACGGCGATCGCGTCGACGCCGTCGACGGTCACGACGCCCGGCCGCTTGAACACCGTTCCGGTGCCGAGGATCGCCGACTGCGGCAGGAACACCAGCGGCGTGTCGAACAGCGCGCCCCGCGAACCGGTGTTGGTCACCGTGAACGTGCCGCCGGCCAGCTCGTCGGGCTTCAGCTTGTTGTCACGGGTCCGTGCGGCGAGATCGGCGATCTCGTGCGCGAGCTGGGCGAGGTTCTTGGTCGCGGCGTCACGCACCACCGGGGTCAGCAGGCCCCGCTCGGTGTCGACCGCGATCGAGATGTTCTCGCTGGCGGGGTAGACGATGCTGTCGCCGTCGACCGTCGCGTTGATGATCGGGAAGGCCTGCAGCGCCTCGGCGGCGGCTCGGACGAAGAACGGCAGGAAGGAGAGCTTGTCGCCGGTCTTCTGCTGGAACGACGCCTTGAC
Source organism: Microbacterium sp. (assembly GCA_049654285.1). GTDB lineage: Bacteria > Actinomycetota > Actinomycetes > Actinomycetales > Microbacteriaceae > Microbacterium. Next base: position 383 of record JBASAE010000558.1, on the reverse strand, counting down.
ACCGTCGCGGTATGCGGCCAGAGCGGTCACATCGACCTCGACGAAGGTGGTGAGCTGAGCGGTCTGCTGCAGCGAGGCCACCGCACGCTCGGCGACGACCTTGCGCAGACGCGACATCTTCTGCGTCGTGCCGCGCAGCGGCGAGACCTCGAGCGGTGCCGGGGCGGCGGCCGTCGGGGTGACCGGGGCCTGTGCCGCGGTCTCGGCGGCCTTGAGCACGTCCTCCTTGCGGATGCGCCCACCCACGCCCGATCCCGTGATCGTCGTCAGGTCCACGCCCTGCTGCGCAGCGAGGCGCCGGACGAGGGGGGTGACGTAGAGGTTGTCGGATGCCGGTGCGGCAGCCGTCGGCGCCGGTGCGGGCGACGCGGCCGGAGTCTGCG
>JBASAE010000557.1:0-4265 GCA_049654285.1 Microbacterium sp. | reverse complement strand
CCCCTCCTCACATTATTGTCGGGGTGACAGGATTTGAACCTGCGGCCTCTTCGTCCCGAACGAAGCGCGCTACCAAGCTGCGCCACACCCCGGTTTTGCAACCCTCCGAGTCTATATCGAAACGGCCGCGATGCCGAATCCGTCGGATCAGGCGCTGCGGGGGACCAGCGTGATCAGCGATGCCTCCGGGCGGCAGGCGAACCGCACCGGGGCGTAGATGGAGTGCCCGCAGCCCGCGCTGACGTTCAGCGGCACGGTGCGTCCGTCATGCGACCAGGTGCTCAGGCCCTTCGCCTGCTTCAGCGGGATGTCGCAGTTCGCCACGAGGGGGCCGTACCCCGGCAGGCACACCTGGCCGCCGTGCGTGTGGCCGCCGAAGATCACATCCGCTCCCAGGTCGACGAAGCCGCTCAGCACCCGCCGGTAGGGCGCATGCGTGACCCCGATGACGGAGGTGGCGGCATCCCGCTGCTCCAGCGTCGCGAGCTGCGTCGGCAGCTCGTCCAGCCGATCCCACTCGCGGTGGGCGTCATCGACGCCGAACAGCTCGACCGGATTCCCGGCGACGGTCATCCGCGCGGCGGCGTTGTTCAGCGGGGCCCAGCCCAACTCGCCGGTGAAGAACCGGTCCATCGCCTCGGTGTCGAGCAACTCGGGCTCGCGATGCGTCTCCGAGGGTCCGGCGAAGTATCGCAGCGGGTTGCGCGGTGAGGGAGCCTGGATGTCGTTCGAGCCGTGCACGAACGCCCCGGGGATGCCCGCGAGAGGCGCGAAGGCGCGCCGCACCCCGGAGAGCCCGTCGCGGTGGCCCAGGTTGTCGCCGGTGTTGATCACCAGATCGGGCTGCAGCTCGGCGAGCGAGGCCAGCCAGTGCTGCTTGCGATGCTGCCAGGGCGCCATGTGCGCGTCGGACACGTGCAGCACCCGGATCGGCCGAGACCCCGGCGCCAGCGCCGGGGCGATCGCGGTCCGCACGGTGAAGAGGTACCGCTCGATGCCGACGCCCCAGGTCGCAGCGGCGAAACCTGCGGCCCCCACCGCGCCGAGCGCGATGAGGGCCGGGTGTGCGACGCGCGGGGTCACTCCGCCTTGCACTTCAGCGAGACGGTGGCACCCTTGTTCACCTTGGAGCCCGCACCGGGATCCTGGCTCTCCACGGTCGCGCCGTCCTTGTCGCACTTGCCGGTGGGTTTCACCCCGTATCCGGCGTCCTTCAGGGCCTGCTGCGCTGCGGGGACGTCCATGCCGACGACGTTCGGCACCGTGCCGCCCTTGCCGTTGCTCGGCGAGATCGTCACTGTCGTGCCGCCGGGGACCTGACCGGGGGTCGGGGTCTGCGCGGCGACGATGTTCGTCGGCTGGTCGCTGTCGACCGCTGCCCCGACCGTCACCGAGAAGCCCGCCTCCTCAAGCGTGCGGGTGGCGTCGTCGACCGTCTGGCCGACGACGTTCGGCAGATCGCGCAGCACTCGGCGGGTGAGGTTGGTGTCGGGTTCCGGGAACTCGTCGCCGCCGTAGACCAGGTTCGCCGCATGCTGTATGGCCGGGGCGAGCATGTGGCGCAGATCCGTGAGCCGGATGTCCCATTCCGGGGTCCCCTCCGGGGTCCAGAGGTCGGCCAGCGCCGAATCGCCCTTGATGTTGCCGACCCAGATCGCGGTGGTCACCTTCGTGCTCGACTCGATCATCATGGTCTGCGCGTCTTCGCCGGTTCCGGTCTTGCCGATCAGCGGCGTCCCGTCGTCCGGGTTCGATCTGGAACCGCTGCCGTTGCCCCTCATGACGCCCTGCAGGGCGTAGGCGGCGGTGGCGGCGACCTCGGGGGTGATCACCTGCGAGCAGGACTGTGCCGGGGGCTTGATCTCCTTGCCGTCGGCGCCGACCACCTTGTCGATCGCGATCGGCTGGCAGAGCTTGCCCTGGTTGGCGATGGTGGCGTAGACGCCGGCCATCTGGATCGGGGCGATGTTCTTGGAGCCGAGCACCGAGGAGAACGGATCGTTCGCACCGGGGTTGTGGTCCGGGTCGGAGACGGTCACGTCCCAGCCGTCGCCGAGGTGCACACCGAGGCGCTTGGCGACCTTGTTGATGTCGCACAGGTTGAGCTGCTGGGCCATCGTCAGGTATCCGGTGTTCAGCGAGGCCGCGGTGAAGTCCATCACCGTTCCGAAGTAGCCGCGGTTCTGCTCGAAGTTCTGAGTCGGGTCGCCGGTCTGGTTGTAGACGATGGGCTCGCCGTTCGCATCGCAGGTGTTGAACGGGGTGATGAGACGGTATCTGCCGTCGAGCATCTCGTTCACCGAACGTCCGTGCTCGAGCCAGTCGAGCAGGGTGAACACCTTGTAGGTCGAGCCGACGCTGAAGCCGATCCCGCCGCCGTGAGCCTCATCGGCGGCGAACACCTGACCGGAGACTCCCGGCTTCTCCTCGTCGGCGAGGGTCTCGCCGAACTGCGTGTTCTGCACGATCGACAGGATGCGACCGGTGCTCGCCTCGATCGAGACGCCCGCCGCTCCGAGGTCGATCCCGGGCATGGTCGTCGGCACGTACGTGGTCATCGCATCGATGCCGGCGGCCTGCACGCGCATGTCGAGCGTGGTGTACACCTGCATGCCGCCGCGCTGCAGATTGACGAGTCGCTCGCCCTCCGTGGCGCCGAAGGCCGGATCGTCCCGGAGCACCGTCTTCACATACTGGCAGAAATAGGCATTGCGGCCGGCGCCCGCGCAGCCCTGGGTGGCCGGGTGGATCGACGGCTCGACCGGGGTCGCGAGCGCTTCGTCGTGCTGTGCCTCGGTGATCTTGCCGAGGGCGTACATCCGGTTGATCACATAGTCCCGGCGGTCCTTGGTCTCGGCGTAGCCATCTTCCTTGCTGTTGGACCAGGTGTCGCTCTTCTTGTCGTAGATCGACCCCTCCGGCTTGTCGATCCGCAGCGAGTTCGGGTTCTGCACCATGCCGGCCAGGGTGGCGGCCTGCGCGACCGTGACGTTCGCGGCGGAGACGCCGAAGTAGTAGTTCGCGGCGGCCTCGATGCCGTAGGTGGTGCCGCCGAAGTTCGAGACGTTCAGGTAGCCGAGCAGGATGTCGTTCTTCGAGTACTCCTTCTCGATCTGCAGCGCGTAGCGCATCTCCTGCAGCTTGCGCTGGATGCCGCCCTGGCCGGTCGCCTGAGCCGCCTCCCAGAAGCAGTTGTTCATCTTCTCGTCGTAGTCGGGGTCATCGGGGGCCACCGTCTGCTCGCACTGCTGGATCAGCACGTTCTTGACGTATTGCTGGGTGATGGTGGAGGCGCCGCGGTCGGACTGCCCGGTCGCGTTCTCGATGACCGCCTTGAGCGTGGCGCCGAGGTTCACCCCACCGTGCTCATAGAAGTCCTTGTCCTCACTTGAGAGGATCGCGTCGAACAGCACCGGGGAGACCTGGTCGAACGTCACCGGGTCGCGGTTCTGCTCGTAGAAGCTGGCGAGCTTGAACGGCTTGCCGTCGGTGCCCGTGGCCCACATCGTGGTGGGCTCCATCGGTGTGGACGGCTTGAGGTAGCTGGGCAGGTCGTCGAACAGGGTGATGGCCTGCGAGCCGGCGAAGCCCGCCATGGCGATGGCGGGAGTCATGGTGGCGGTCACCAGAAGGCCGGCGACCGCGCTGAGACCGACGAGGCCGGCGAGGCCGCTGAGCACACCTTTCACCGTGCGTTTGGTCTGGGGCATACGCTTGATCGTAGGGGAGTTCCCTGAATAACAGCCCGACCGCCGGCAACCGGCGGCGACGTCACAGGAGTGCCATGACCACCTGGGAGTACCTGACCACCCCGCTGCTGATCCACAACACCGCGGCGATCCTCAACAACTGGGGCAAGCAGGGCTGGGAGCTCGTCCAGGTCGTCACCGGGCCCGAAGGCGGACTGGTCGCCTACTTCAAGCGCCCGGTCGGCGCGGAAGCCGCGGGTTCGGGCTCGGCCAACGCCGGTCTCGCGGCGGCGGCCGAGGCCTCCCGGCAGTTCGAGTCCTGACGCATCCGTCCCCACCCCACCACATTCAAAGGAGATCATCGATGACCACCATCACCGCCCGCCTCGCCGAACTCGGCATCGAACTGCCCGGCGTCGCGACACCCGTCGCCGCCTATGTGCCGGCCGTCGTGCACGACGGGCTCGTCTACACCTCGGGGCAGCTGCCGTTCGAGGGCGGCGCGTTGCCGGCGACCGGCAAGGTCGGCGCCGAGGTGACCGCGGAGGACGCCCAGGCGTACGCCCGCACGTGCGC
>JBASAE010000556.1:0-8055 GCA_049654285.1 Microbacterium sp. | reverse complement strand
GGCCTGGCCGAGGGACGCGGCGGCGACGGGCGCCTCGTCGAACCCTTCGTAGACGTCGGCGAGGGATGCGCCGAGCTCGGCCTCGGCGAGCGCGCGGATGTCGGGGAACGGCACCGCGGGCACCTCGTCCTGCAGCCCCTCGAGCTCGGAGGTGACCTCGGGCGGCAGCACGTCGAGACGGGAGGAGAGGAACTGGCCGACCTTGATCATCAGCCCGCCGAGGTCGGTGGCGAGGACGTGGAAGCGCTGCGCGATGCGGCGCATCCGGCGCTCGCGGGTGCGCTCGGCCGTCGCGATCAGGCCGATGCGCGGCAGGAACAGCTCGTACCACCAGGTCTGCACGAGCACGCCGGCGGCGAAGGTGAGGATGCGGCGGGACCGGGCCTGGTGCGCGGAGCTCTGCGACATGGCACCGCCTTCCCGGTCCGTCACCCTTCGGCGAGGATGGCGTACAGCCTACGCCGGGCGTCGTCGAGGATCGTGACGGCCTGCTCGATCTGTGCGGGCGTGCCGGTGTGCGCGACCTGAGCGGCCGCGGCGGCGAGGTCGACGCCGGCCTTGGGGAGCGCGGCGTGACGGGAGAGGTCGTGCCGCCGGGCATCGTCGTCGGTCTTCCGCCAGGGGGCCGGCTTTCCGGCATCCGCCGCCGCACGTCCTTCCTCGGTGAGCGAGTAGGTCTTGCGGCCCTGTTGCTCTTCGGCGGAGATGAGCCCCTCGTCAGCGAGCAGCTGCAGGGTGGGGTAGACCGAGCCGGCACTGGGCTTCCAGCTGCCGCCGCTACGCTCCTCGATCTCGTGGATGATCTGGTAGCCGTGCATCGGCTGCTCGGCGAGCAGCGAGAGCACGGCCGCCCGCACGTCGCCACGCGCCATGCGCGGGGCGTTCTGGCGCGGGTCGAAGGATGCCCGAAGCTGGTCGAACGCCTCCCAGAGGGATGCCGCGGGGCCGGGGCCGTTGCCGCCGCCCATGCCGAAACCGGGGTCGAACGGGAATGAGGTGGACATGAGATGCCTCCCAGATGTTCGCGAGTGAACGATAGTCAACGATATATCGCTATCGGTCGAGAGGGAAGAGGAGGACGGTCGCCGACGCGTGCGCTCCGCCCTCTGCACACCCGCTTGTCGGGGGTCGGTGCGAGAATGCAGGGATGCAGCTCTCGGAGCTCACCGGTGCCGTCCGGCACGTCGCCGCGACGTCCTCGCGCCTCGCGAAGGTCGAGGTGCTCGCCGGGCTGCTCGAACACGCGGAGCCCGACGAGATCCCGGCGCTCACCGGCCTCCTCCTCGCGTCACCACGCCAGGGACGTCTCGGCGTCGGGTGGCGCGGCATCTCCGCGCTCGAGGTCGTCCCCGCCGACGAGCCCTCCCTCACCGTCGCCGACGTCGACGAGGCGCTCGACGCGCTCGCGGCCGTCTCCGGAACCGGCTCCATCGCGGTACGGAACCGGCTGCTCGGAGCTCTCGCCTCCCGCGCCACCGCCGAGGAGTGGGACTTCCTCACCCGGGCGCTGCTCGGGGAGCTGCGCACCGGCGCCCTCGACGGGGTGCTGCTCGACGCGATCGCCCGGGCGTCCGGTCGCGCTCCGGCGGACGTGCGCCGGGCCGCGATGCTCTCCGGAGACCTCGGCGAGACGGCGCTCCTCGCACTCATCGGCGGCGAGGACGAGCTCGCCGCCGTCGGGCTGCGGGTCGGACGTCCGGTGCTCCCGATGCTCGCGGGCACCGCGGCCACGCCGACCGCGGCCCTCGCGACCACCGGAGCGGCCTCGGTCGAGTACAAGCTGGACGGCGCACGCATCCAGGTCCATCGCCACGGCGACGAGGTCGGCGTCTTCACCCGCAGCCTCGCCGACATCACGCATCGCGTTCCAGAGATCGTCGAGGTCGTGCGCCGGCTCCCCGCCCACGACCTCATCCTCGACGGAGAGACACTGTCCCTCGACGAGGACGGCGGCCCCCGCCCGTTCCAGGAGACCATGTCGCGGTTCGGCGCCGACGTCTCCCGCACGCTGATCCTGCGGCCGTGGTTCTTCGACCTGCTGCACGTGGACGGTCGCGACCTCATCGACGAGCCGCTCGTCGTCCGGCTCGACGAGCTCGACCGGATCGCCGGCGAGTGGAGGATGCCCGGGATCGTCACCGATGACCCCGCCGCCGCCGAGCGGCTGTCGTCCGAAGCCCTGGCCGCCGGGCACGAGGGCATCGTGGTCAAGGCACTCGACTCCCCGTACACCGCGGGCCGACGGGGGAAGTCATGGATCAAGATCAAGCCAGTGCACACCTACGACCTCGTCGTGCTCGGCGCGGAATGGGGCTCAGGACGTCGACGCGGCTGGCTCTCGAACCTGCACCTGGGCGCTCGCGACCCCGACGGGGAGTTCGGCGAGCCCGGCGGGTTCGTGATGGTCGGCAAGACGTTCAAGGGGCTCACCGACGAGCTGCTGCGATGGCAGACCGCCACCTTCCCCGAGCACGAGGCCCATCGCACGCCGCATGCCGTGTTCCTCCGCCCGGAGCTCGTCGTCGAGATCGCGATCGACGGGGTGCAGCGCTCCCCTCGATACCCGGGTGGAGTCGCGCTGAGGTTCGCCCGGGTGAAGAGGTATCGATCCGACAAGACGGCGAGCGAGGCCGACACGATCCAGGCACTCCGCGCACGGCTGCACGGATCGTCTGCGTGAGCCAAGGCCTGTGGCCGCCTCCGACCGTCGATCTGCTGCACGCGCCCGATCAGGAGCGCATCGGAGAGTTCGCGCGGCACATCCGGGACGTCGCGGCCGAACAGCGGCTGTGACCAGCAAGGGGCCGGCGCTCCGGTCCGAGGTCACACCGCACTCGCGCCGCGTCCCGCTTGGGTGAGATCACTCCGCCCTGATCCCTCTCCCAAACCTCTCTGAGGAGGCGATCTGCTGCGCGACCCGGCGCAGCGCGAGCAGCAGCGGCTCGACGAGCACCGAGCCGAGCACGACATAGCTCACGGCAGCTTCGGCGGAGTCCGTCGGGACCCCGCCGATCTCGGCGTCCGCCATCGCCCGGATGCTCGACAGGTACACCGGCAGCACCGTGTCCGGCACGGCGAATCCGGCGCGCTGCAGGCCGTCGAGCGCGCGGGCGACGTCGGCGAGGACGGCCGGGTCGCAGGATCCGGCCGTCCATCCGAGTCCGGCGACGAGCCGCTCCGCCGCAGCGAGGTCGGGCTCGTCACTCAGGGGCGGGGTGATCGCGGCGTGCGCGGTCGCGAGCAGGTCGATCGGGTTCGCGGGCGGGTTGTCCAGGGCATCCACCACTCGCCGCGTCTCGGCGATGCTGACCCGCGCGTCCACCAGCGCACGGATGACACGGAGCCGTTGCACATGGGTCTCGTCGTAGGCGGCCTGGGTCGGCGCGCTGCGCTCACCCTCGTGCAGGAGGCCTTCGCGCAGGTAGTACTTGATCGTCGGGACGGCCACGCCCGTGCGCGCCGACAGCTCTGATATCCGCATCTTGACTTAGATAGTACAACTATCGATACTGGATAGTGTTGCTATCGAGTTGATCGGAGATCGAGATGTCTCGAGTCGTCCCTGGACGCATGACCCACCGCCACGACGGCGAACTGGTCGTGTTCCGCATCGGCATGCAGATCAACCGCTGGTGGCGGGCCGACCTGTGGATGCCCGTGTTCATGGCGATGCCCCGCATGCTGCGCGAACTCTCCCTGGACGCCGATTCGGGCCTGCTCGGCCATCAGCTGCTCCTCGGCCGCGGTGGGCCGGTCGTCGTGCAGTACTGGTCGTCCGTGGCGAAGCTGTACGCCTACGCCTCGGAGCCCTCGCAGGAGCACCGACCCGCGTGGACCCGGTTCAACCGCGTAGCCCGCGCCGCGCCGGGAGCCGTCGGCATCTGGCACGAGACGTTCGTCGTGGAGCGGGCCGAGAGCATGTACGTGTCGACGCGGCCGATGGGACTGGCAGGAGCGACGGAGGCGGTTCCCGTAGGACGGCGGCATGACCGGGCCGAGGCACGGCTGGCGGGCGGAGGGCGGCGCGTCTCCTGACCGGGCCTGGCCAACCGTCCGAATCAGCGGTAGCCTGCGGCCATCACGGTCGCCTCCCCCCCGAACGGTAGGACGATGTCGAAGAAGACCCCCGCTCCCCCACCCGCCGCGAAGAACCCCGCACCAAAAGAGAAGCCTCGGCGACGATGGTGGATCGTCCTCCTCGTCGCCTTCGGCATCGCCGTCCTGGGCGGGGCGCTGGGAAAGGTGTCGCCCATCCTCGTCGCCCTCGTGTTCTTGGGGTTGCTGGCTCTCGCGGTCTACGCGTTCGTCCGCGGCTCCGTGCCACGGCTCGGGATGCACGGCCGCGCCTCAGGAGCATTCGCCCTTGCGTCCGCGTTCCTCCTGGTGATCGGCGCGGGCGCGACGGCCGCCGAGAACTCCTCTCCGCCTGCCATCGCCGAGGCGACACCGCACAGCTTCGCCGCGGTCACGGAACGGACGCCGATTCCCCGCCCGATCCCTACCACCTTCTCCGAGATCGAGGAGAAGACGGTCATCCCCTTCGAGCGGACGATCGTGGACGACGCCGAACGCGACCTCGGCACGACGACCGTCACCGTCACCGGGGTGGACGGTGAGAAGGTCACGACGTATCGCGTGACCTCCGTCGCCGGCACCGAAGTCTCCCGGGAACAGATCCGTGAAGTCGTCACCGTCCAACCCGTCGCCGAGGTGACCGCGCGAGGGACCCGCGACGTGGCCGTGGCCGAGCCCGTGCCCTTCGCCGCCCAGGAGCAGCCCGAGTGCCATCCCAGCTATGAATGGGTCTGCGTCCCCTTCGCCTCCGACGTGGATTGCGCGGGCGGGAGCGGCGATGGACCCGAGTACGTGAGCGGTCCGATCAAGGTCATCGGACACGACGAGTACCAGTTGGACAGGGACAAGGACGGGATCGCCTGCGACTGACGAGCAGCCCGGTGCCGGGGAAGCGACGTTCCGTCCCCAAGTAGACTGGTCTCGCCCCGCCATCCCTTCCTCTTGGAGTGCGTGTGACCACCCCTGCCACCCCTGTTCACGTCCCCGACTCCGTCGCCAACGCCGAGGCGACCCCCGAGAAGGAGCAGCCGTACGCCGCGCTCGGGCTCAAGGACGACGAGTACGCCAAGATCCGCGAGATCCTCGGCCGGCGCCCCACCAGCGGCGAGCTCGCGATGTACTCCGTGATGTGGTCGGAGCACTGCTCGTACAAGAGCAGCAAGAACTACCTCAAGAGGTTCGGCCAGAAGGTCTCGGAGGAGATGAAGGAACGGCTCATGGTCGGCATGGGCCAGAACGCCGGCGTCGTCGACGTGGGTGAGGGATGGGCTGTCACCTTCAAGGCCGAGAGCCACAACCACCCGTCCTACATCGAGCCGTTCCAGGGCGCGGCGACCGGCATCGGCGGCATCGTGCGTGACATCATCTCGATGGGCGCGCGCCCGGTCGCGGTGATGGACGCCCTGCGGTTCGGCGCGATCGACCACCCCGACACCCCGCGCGTCGTGCACGGCGTGACCGCGGGCATCAGCTTCTACGGCAACTGTCTCGGTCTGCCGAACATCGGCGGCGAGACCGTCTTCGACTCCGTCTACCAGGCCAACCCGCTCGTCAACGCGCTGGCGGTCGGCGTGCTCCGCCACGAGGACCTCAAGCTCGCCAACGCGACCGGCGTCGGCAACAAGGTCGTCCTCTTCGGCGCCCGCACGGGCGGCGACGGCATCGGCGGCGCCAGCATCCTGGCATCCGATTCGTTCGACGACGGTGGTCCCACCAAGCGACCCGCCGTGCAGGTCGGCGACCCGTTCGCCGAGAAGGTGCTCATCGAGTGCTGCCTCGAGCTCTACCGCGACGAGCTCGTCGAGGCCATCCAGGACCTCGGCGCCGCCGGCATCTCCTGCGCGACCAGCGAGCTCGCGGCGAACGGCGATTCCGGCATGCACGTCTCCCTCGACAACGTGCTCCTGCGCGACCCCACCCTCACCGCCGAAGAGATCCTGATGAGCGAATCTCAGGAGCGGATGATGGCCATCGTCGCCCCCGAGAAGCTCGACGCCTTCCTGGCCGTCGTGGACAAGTGGGAGGTCGAGACCAGCGTTCTCGGCGAGGTCACCGGCGACGGACGCCTCGTCATCGACTGGCAGGGCGAGCGCATCGTCGACGTCGACCCCTCGACGGTCGCGGTCGACGGCCCGGTCTACGATCGCCCGGTCGCCTACCCCACGTGGATCGACGCGCTGCAGGCGGATACCGCGGAGCAGCTCCCCCGCGACAACGACCCCGCAGCGCTGCGCGAGCAGTTCCTGAAGCTGGTCGCCTCCCCCAACCTCGCCGACACCGACTGGATCACCAACCAGTACGACTACTACGTCGGCGGCAACACCGCCCTCGCGTTCCCCGACGACGCCGGCATGATCCGGGTCGACGAGGAGTCGGGCCTGGGCTTCGCGATCGCCACCGACGCGAACGGCCGCTACAGCCAGCTCGACCCCTACGCGGGCGCGCAGCTGGCCCTCGCCGAGGCGTACCGCAACGTCGCCGTCACCGGCGCGACCCCCACCGCGATCACCGACTGCCTCAACTTCGGCTCCCCCGAGAACCCCGAGGTCATGTGGCAGTTCGGGCAGACGGTCGACGGCCTCGCAGACGGATGCTACGCCCTGGGCACCCCGGTCACCGGCGGCAACGTCTCGTTCTACAACCAGACCGGCGACGTGCCGATCCACCCCACCCCCCTGGTCGGCGTGCTCGGCATCATCGACGACGTGTCCCGCCGCATCCCCTCGGGCTGGCAGGACGAGGGGCAGAACATCTACCTGCTCGGCGTCACCTCGACCGAGCTGAGCGGCTCGGCCTGGGCCGACGTCGTGCACGGCCACCTCGGCGGGCGCCCGCCGGCCGTCGACCTCGCTGCCGAGAAGCGGCTCGCGGGTCTCCTGGCCGCCGCCCGCGACGAGTGGCTGATCTCCTCCGCGCACGACCTCTCCGAGGGCGGTCTCGGCCAGGCTCTCGCCGAGGGCGTCATGCGGTTCGGCGTCGGCGCCCGCGTGTGGCTCACCGAGCTGATGGAACGCGACGGGGTGGATACCGCATCCGCCCTGTTCTCCGAGTCGACCGGCCGTGTCATCGTGACCGTGCCCCGCGAGGACGACGTGAAGTTCCGCGGCCTGTGCGAGGGCCGCGGCTACCCGGTGCTGCGCATCGGCGTCACCGACAGCGAGCCTGCCCTCGAGATCCAGGACGTCTTCACCGTCTCCGCCTCGGAGCTGCGCGACGCCTCGCAGTCGACCCTCCCGGCCGTCTTCGGCCCGACCGTCACCGAGCCGGTGAGCGCATGAGCGACCTCAGCGAGGACCACGGCAGCCTCGACGAACGCCGCAGCCGACGCATCCGCGTCGTGGCATGGGTCGTGATCGCCTCGCTGATCCTCGTCGGCGGCGGCGCGACCGTGCTGACGCTGCTGTTCGGCTGAACCCGACGAGCGGAAGGCGAGTACCGACCTCCCCCGTCAGCACCGGTCAGGCGAGCATTCCGCGCCAGATCACCTCGACCGCCGCCCGCAGCCGCGCGATCACCGCGGGATCGCTCATCCGGTCTCCGCGCACGACGATCTGGTAGTACGCCGTGCCCGCGATCGCGTCGAAGCAGGCATCGACATCGAGGTCGGCGCGCAGCTCCCCGCGGGCGACCCCCGCGCGCAGAGCGTCGATCAGGGGCACACGACGCCGCGAGACGTGCGATTGCCAGTACGCCTTCTGCAGCGAACGGTCGGCCATCACCAGGCGGATGCGCTGACGGAACCGCTCCTCCGAGTATCCCGGCGCCGTCGACGCGATCCCGTCGCCGCCGAGACCGAGGCTGTCGAGCACGGCCTCGCGAAGCCCCTGCCCTTCGGGGTGGTCCGGGGGTACCTCGCGCCCCACATCGAGCGCTGCGGCGATGAGGTTCGTGAGGGACGGCCACCGCCGGTACAGCGCCGCCCGGCTCACGCCGGATCCGGCGACCACGCGACTGACCGTGACCTCCTCTCCGGCATCGATG
>JBASAE010000555.1:0-2011 GCA_049654285.1 Microbacterium sp. | reverse complement strand
GCCCCGGCGCTCGCCCCACCGCCGAGCACCGCGGCGAGCGGCGTGATGAACTGCACCATCAGGAACACGTACAGCAGCCAGAGCAGGATCCGCACCACCGCGGCGATCGAGGTGAACCGGGCGCTCGCGGCTCGCGCATCCCGCACGGTCGCCGCCAGCCAGCCGAGCGTCATCGGAAGGGCGAGGGAGAACCCCACCGCCAGCCCGTCCACCTCGGCGGACCCGCCGGCGCGGTCGAGCTCGGCGAGCAGCCCGCACAGCGCCACGACGAGCGCGGGCAGCATCGCGCCGATCGCGAAGCGCACGAGGGCGCGCCGCTGCATGCCGTGTGCGCGCAGGGCCTTCGTCCACAGGACGGTCGGCGCGATCAGCAGCGAGGCCATCCAGGCATAGGGCACCGCGGTCGCGATCGCCTGGGGGAGCGGATGCTGGGACACGTCCGCGGGGAACAGCGTGGTCAGGCCGGGATAGACCACCAGCGCCTTGGGGAACGGGAACAGCATCGTGACGAGGGTCGGCAGCAGCGCCAGGACGACCGCGAGGCGGGTGGTTCCCGGGGCCACCCGGCCCGTGACCGTAGCCGCAGCGGTCAGGGCGGTGAGCTGCTGCAGGGCGAGCACCACCGTCCAGCCGGCGCTGCCGACCACGACGGCGGCCGCGAACGTCACGGTGCCGGTGGCCCCGGCCGCGACGAGCGAGCCGCCGACGGCGGGAGCCAGCCAGTACACCGCGACCGAGAAGACGCAGGCGAGCATCCAGAGGGCCAGGCGTGTGTCGCCGCGGTGCGCGGTCCAGACCATGATCGCCAGGGCCGCCGTCATCGACGGGATCATCACGAGCAGCCAGACCGGGCTCTGCGTCAGCTCGGCCGAGGGGAACTCATCCGTGCCGTGGTGGGCGCCCAGCACGATCGCCGCGCAGCACGCAGCCGCGACGAGGAATGCCGCGAGCAGCCAGCCCACGGCATCCGTGCGATGCGGCGACGATGCCATGCGATCATCGTGGCCCGTCACGGCCTCGCTGGCAATCACGGCCGTCGGCGACGCTGCAGCCCGAGTGACATCAGTGCGCACACCACGAGCGAGGCGGCGACGAGCCCGAGGTAGAACGGGCGGTTCTCCGGCGCCTGGTACCAGTCGCCCGGGCCCATCGGGATCCACATCGTGCCGGCCTCCAGGAACCGCAGGACGATGACAGTGCAGAGCGCCCACTGCCGGGGGATCCAGGCCGTGCCGACCAGGAGAAGGGTGGGCAGGCCGATGCCGAACAGCAGCCAGGCGATCACGACGGCGCCTCGAGCGTCCTGCATGCCAAGCAGCGCGGAGCCGCCGTTGAGCGTGTTCATGAGACCCATGAACGCGGTCAGGACGAGGCCTACGCGGAACAGGATGCGACGCCAGAGCGGCAGCCGTGCGGGGCGGGATGCGGCGACCGATGCCGGGGTCGTGGTGAGCGTGGTCATGCTGCGCCTCCTCATACGGGACGATCCCGCACGACACGACGCTAGGCCTGCCCGACCCCTCCGCGAATCGGCGTTGACACCGAATCGCGTCCGTCACGTGCCCCCGCATCTGCTCCGCCTGACCTCGGCGTGGGAGCTGAACTCGGTTCCGAACCCCTCAGCACCGGAGTTGAGGTCCCACGGCACCAGGTACCTCTGTGCGATGGGAGCCGAACACGGGTACGGGGCGACGCCGGGCGGAGTTCGGCTCCCATCGGAGCTCGGACGGGGCGGTCCGGGAATGCGTCAGTGTGTGCGCGGCGCGCCGGAGGGACGCTGTGCACGGCGGGACGGGGTGTTGCGGGGGGTGCGGGCGGCATCGGACGACGTCGCGGGCGCGGATTGCGTCGTGTAGCGGGTCTGGCTGCCCTGGCCGCGCGACCGTGACGACCCGGACTGGCGCTGACCGCCCTGCGAGCGGTTGCCGCCGTCATGACGCGGCGCCTGCGAGCCTGCGCCCTGACGACCGCCTTGCGACCGTGTGCCGCTCTGGCCCGCGCTGTCGCCCTG